>CAYHRZ010000029.1:0-21151 GCA_964359125.1 uncultured Klebsiella sp.
CCGCCAGAGCCCAGGTAGCTACCGGCGTTCTGGTTGATGCTCTCGTAGTCGAGGGAGCACTTGGCCACCTCCTCGGCGGTCATCACCGGGACCGAGGAACCACCGGGGATCACCGCCTTGAGTGTGCGACCCGGGAGCAGGCCCCCGCACTCGTTCTCGAGGAAGTCCATCATCGGGTAGCCAAGCGGCACCTCGTAGACGCCCGGCCGCTTGATGTGCCCCGAGGCCGAGAACAGCTTCGTGCCCGGACTCTTCTCGGTGCCGATCGCCTTGTAGGCCGCCGCCCCGTGCTGGATAATCCATGGCACGGCGGCGAGCGTTTCCACGTTGTTGACAATCGTGGGCGAGCGCCAGGCGCCCTCCACGGCGGGGAACGGCGGCTTGAGCTTCGGTTGGCCCTTCTCGCCCTCCAACGACGAGATCAGCGCCGTTTCTTCGCCGCAGATGTAGGCGCCGGCGCCCACGTGCACGTGGAGGTCGAGGTCGAAACCGCTGCCCAGGATGTTCTTTCCCAGGAACCCAGCGTCGTAGGCCTCGGCGATGGCCTCGTCGAGGCGGCGGGCGATGTAGCGAAACTCGCCGCGGATGTAGATGTAGGCGCTGTGTACGTCGAGGGCGCGCGAGGCGATGATCATCCCCTCGATGAGCATGTGGGGATCCAGCCACATGCAGTAGCGATCCTTGAAGGTGCCCGGCTCCGACTCGTCGGCATTGCAGAGCAGGTACACCGGCTTTCCACCGCGCTTCTCGGCCGCGGGGACGAAGCCCCACTTCACGCCGGTGGGGAAGCCCGCGCCGCCCCGGCCGCGCAGGCCGCTGACCTTCACGATGGCGGTGATCTCGGCGGGCGTCATGGCGAAGGCCCGGGGCAGCTGCGCGTAGGTCCCGCGCTGCCGCGCCACCGCGATGCGGTGACTGTCGGGAAGTCCCCAGTTGGGGGTCAGGATACGAGGAAAGTCCATTGATCCGCCTCCTTCCGGGGTGAGTTGTTGACGGGGGCCCCGCCCTTGGCCTCGGCGCGCAGCGACTCGATCACGGCGTCGACCAGGGCGGGGGTGAGCCGCTCGTAGAAGTGTTCGTTCACCTGCGCCATGGGGGCCGACCCACAGGAAGCCAGGCACTCCACCCGCACCAGGGTGAACAGGCCGTCGGCGCTGTTGCCGTGCTCGTCGACCTTGAGCTTCGCCTCGAGGTGCGTGACGATGCCCTCGGCGCCGACCAGCGCGCAGGAGAGGGTGTGGCACACCTGGATGAGGTAGCGGTTGGTGGGGGCCTTCTTGAACATCGTGTAGAACGAGGCGACGGCGTGGACCTGGCTGGGGGGGATTTCCAGCGTGCGGCCGATGAGTCGCATGATGTCCAAGTCGATCCAGTCCCAGGCGTCCTGCGCCATCCACAACAGCGGCATCACCGCCGCCTGCTTGGTGGGGTACCGACCGAGAATCTTCTCGATCTCGGCGGCTTGCTCGGGCGTCCACTCGCGTGGGCCGCGAGAGGTAGCCCTCGGTGCGGGCGAACTCATCGGTCCAACTCCCCGGCGATGATGTTGATCGAGCCCAGGGCGGCGACGGCATCGGCCACCATCTGCCCCTTGATGATCTTCGGAAAAAGTGAGTAGTTCGCGAAACAGGGGGGCCGGATTCGTACGCGCCAGGGCACCGGCCCGCCGTCGCTGACGATGTAGAAGCCGATCTCGCCGTTACCGCTCTCGGTGGCGCTGTAGATCTCGCCCCTCGGTGGCTGGATGCCGTGCATCACCAGCTTGAAATGGTTGATCAGGCCCTCCATGGTGTTGTACACCTTGTCCTTCGGGGGCAAGGCGACCAGGTGGTTGTCGACCATCACCGGGCCGCCCGGGATGCTGGCGATCGCCTGCTTGATGATCTTGCAGGACTCGTACATTTCCTGGAAGCGCACCACGGTGCGGTCGTAGGTGTCACCGCCCTCGGCCACGGGGATCTCGAAGCTGTACTTCTCGTAGCCCCAGTAGGGCTGGGTTTTCCGGAGGTCGTGGCCGATGCCGGCGGCCCGTAGGCAGGGCCCGGTGACCCCGTGGGACAGCGCCAGCTCGCGGGTGATCCTGCCCACCCCGATGGTGCGATCCATGAAGATGCGGTTCCGCTCGACGAGGGCCCGCACGTCGCCCACCGCCTCCTGCATCTCGTCGATGATGGTGAGGCACTTCTCCAGCCAGCCGTCGGGGGCGTCGAGGGAAACCCCGCCGATACGCGGGTAGTTCACCATCATCCGCGCGCCGCAGAGCTCCTCGTAGAGGTCGTAGATCTTCTCCCGGTAGTTGTACATGTACCAGAAGTTGGTGAGCGCCCCGATGTCGACCAGGTTGGTGCCGATGCACACGCAGTGGTCGATGATCCGGGCCATCTCGCTGGTGATCACCCGCAGGGCCTGGGCGCGCACCGGCACCTCGATGCCGAGCATCAACTCGCAGGCGTGGCACCAGGCGTTGCTGTTGTGGACCGGCCCCATGTAGTTGAGGCGCTCGGCGAAGGGGATGACGAGCTGGTAGTACACCGTCTCGCACTGCTTCTCGTAGCCGCGGTGGAGGTAGCCGATCTCGCAGCCGGCGTTGACGATGGTCTCCCCGTCGAGCTGGACCTGGATGCGCAGCGTGCCGTGCGTGGCGGGATGCGACGGGCCGATGTTCAGCGTGAGCAGGTCGGTGGGAATCGGCGACAGGTGGGTGGCGTCGCTCATGCGATCTCCACGCTTTCACAGAGGATATTTTCCGCCGGCACGGTGAGCCGCTGGCGCTTGTTGATCGGGTAGTCCTTCCGCAGCGCGTGGCCCTCGAAGTCGTCGTGACACATGATGCGGCGGAGGTTGGGGTGACCGGTGAACTTGATGCCGTACAAGTCCCACACCTCGCGCTCCATCCAGTTGGCGATGCCCCAGAGGTCCCACACGCTCGGCACCTCGAGCGCGGTTTCCTGGACGGCCACTTTCACGCGGAAACGGTGGTTCTTGCTCATGGAGTAGAGCTGGTAGACCACCTCGAAGCGCCACTCGCGCTCGTCGTCGCCGGGGTAGCCGAGGTAGTCGACCCCGCCCACGTCGAGTAGCCACGCCAGCTCGGTGTTGGGGTCGTCGCGCAGCCACGTGAGCAGTTCGCGCAGTGTGCCCGGGGCCACGGTGACCGCGCACTGCCCCCGGAACTCGTAGGTGGCCAGCACCTTGCTGCCGAGGTGGGCCTCGACCTGCTGCATGATCTCGCGCTCGGTCATGGTTGCTCCTACCGCCAGCTCGCCACTTTCTCGTGGGCGATCTTTTCCTGGATTTTCACCACCGCGCCCAGCACGTTCTCCGGCCTGGGCGGGCAGCCCGCCACGTACACATCCACCGGGATGAGCTCGTCGATGCCCTGCACCACGCTGTAGTTGTCGTAGAAGCCCCCGCTGCTGGCGCAGGCGCCCATGGAGATCACCCACTTCGGCTCGGGCATCTGGTCGTAGATCTGCTTGAGGACCGGTGCCATCTTCTGGGTGATGGTGCCCATCACCAGCATGAGATCCGCCTGGCGGGGTGAGAAGCGCACCAGCTCCGCGCCGAAGCGCGACACGTCGAAGCGGCCCGACACCACCCCCATGAACTCGATGGCGCAGCAGGCGGTGCCGAACGGCATGGGCCACAAGGAGTAGGCCCGGCCCCAGTTGATCACTTCGTCGAGGCGAGTGGTGATGAAGGGTGACTCAATCTGGGCTTCTAGTCCCATTGGAACGCTCCGCGCTTGAGGCAGTACACCCAGCCGAGGAAGAGGACGCCGAGGAAAACCGACATCTCGGCAAAGAGGAACAACGCCGCGCCGTTCTCCACGAACTCCTTGAACACCACCGACCAGGGGAAGAGGAAAACCGCCTCGAGGTCGAAGAGGATGAAGAGCACCGCGACTAGGTAGAACTTCACCGAGAAACGCTGGTTGGTGGCCAAGCGCGCGGGCATGCCGCACTCGTAGAGGGCGGTTTTCTGCGGCGTGGGCCGGTGGGGCCCCAGGAAACGACTACCCGCCACGAACGCCAAGGAGAAGATGACGGCGATGGTGAGGGAGACGAGCACCGGCACGTAGGGGTTCACCACGCGCACCTCGGGGAGAGAGGGGCGGCGGGGTATCCCGACCGGGGAGCCCGAACAAGGGTCCCGGGCGGCCGCCGCGATACGCGAGGGCATGCGAATCCTGGGGCTCGACGAGGCGGGAAGGGGCAGCGTGATCGGGCCCCTGGTGGTGGGTGCGTTCTGCTTCGAGGGCGACCAAGCCGCCTTACGCGCGGCCGGCGCCAACGACAGCAAGGTGTTGACGGCCGGCAAACGAGCTGGTGCCAGGTCGCGACTTCAAGTGCTGGGGGTCGGCCGGACGACCGCGATCTCGCCGGCGCAGATCGACGACGCGAACGTCAACGAGTTGGAGATCGCCGCGTTCTTGGAACACGTGGCGCACTTCCGGCCGGACCGGGTGTACCTCGACGCCCCCGTGGCCCCCCGCGGCGTGCCCGCGCTGGCGGCCCGCCTGGTGGCGACTTCCGGCGTGCGCGACTGGGTGGTGGAGCCCAAGGCCGACGCCACCTACCCGGTGGTGGGCGCGGCCAGCATCTACGCCAAACTCTGTCGCGACGAGGCGGTGGATGCCCTCGAGGGCGTGGGCAGCGGCTACCCCAGCGACCCCGTCACCCGCGCGCACCTGCTCGGCTTCATCCGCAGCGGCGCGCCGCTACCCAGCTACGTCCGCAGCCGCTGGGCCACCCTCGACAACCTCCGGCAGCAGGGGTTGTTTGGGTGAGCTTGGGCGACGGCGCCGGCGGCACGGTAAACTGCGGGGGTGACCGCCACCGACACCGATCCCCGCGCCGCCCGCGTCCAGGTCGAAGTCTGGCGGCGCATGGGGTGCGAGGGGCGTAGCCGCGCGACGGCTGAGATGTCGGAGTCGCTGCGGCGGACTGCCCGGGACCAGATCGCCGCCGCCCGGCCGGAGTGGAGCGCCCGGCAGGTCACGCTCGCCCTGGTCGCACGGCTCCACGGTCCGGAATGGGCCGCGCGTTGCAACGGTGGCGTGCCGGTGCCCGACCCGTGAGCCTGGGAACGGTGCTCAGGGCGCTGGGTGACGCCCTGGACGGTGCGGAGATTCCGTGGATGGTGGCTGGCTCGGTGGCGAGTTCCACGTGGGGCGAGGTGCGGTCGACGCAAGACATCGACGTGGTTGTCGTTGCGACGAGATCGTCCCTCGTGCGGCTCTGCCAGGCGTTGCCCGCCGAGCGATGGTATGCGGATCTCGACATGGCGATCGAGGCCGCCAAGCGACGGTCGATGTTCAACGTCATCGACCTCGAGACGGGGTGGAAGGTCGATCTCATCTTCAGGAAGGGCCGTGCGTTCAGCCGGGCCGAGTTCGACCGGCGGCGTCGCGCGACCGTCGACGGCGTCGAGGTGTGGATCGCCGCCCCGGAAGACGTGCTGCTCGCCAAGTTGGAGTGGTCCAAGGCCGCAGGATCCGAGCGACAGCTGAGGGACGCGGCGGGCATCGTCGCCGTGCAACGCGACGCTCTGGATGGCGAGTGGCTCCGACACTGGGCCAAGGAACTCGACGTCGAGGCTGAGTTGGCGAGCGTGTGGCCGCCCGCTGGGCGCGATCCCTAGCGCCCCCCATCGGCCCTCCGGAGGAGGCCCGGCGGTTCAAGCTCGACGCGGTGCTGGCGCTATGCCCCCGTGCAAGGATCCTCGGCCACGTCGACGCGGTCGTTCACGTAGTCGCACTCGTCCTCGTGCGTGCCCCACACGTCGATCACCCTCGCGTCCTTCCACCGCTCCCAGGGAACCGTGAGAGTGACCTCTCTCGTGCTGGAGCCGCTCGGCACCGCATCGGACAGGACCATGCGCGCCACCTCCGCGATCCACGCCTCCCCCTCGCCCCAGGTGGAGAGGACGAGGGACGCACCGGCCGCGGCCTCCGCCGAACCGAGGTTGTCGACCACGACCGCCAGGGTCACCGTGCCGCCCGGCCCGCACACGTCCGCGCACACCTCCGTGACCCGGGGGGCCAGGTCCGGGCGGTCCCCGTCGTGGGCCGGCTGGGCACGGTAGGCGTTGTACTGCTGCCACGACGGGCGGGGAAAGCGGACGATGGCGCCGTCGTCCCGCACCGTGGTGATGTCGTAGGGCACCTGGTTCCAGATCGGTCGGGATCGCGCCCACTCGCCCCTCGCCGCGCCGAACACGAACATCGTGCTCCCGTCCACGTTCGGGTCGTCGCCGATCCAGACGTCGGGATCGACCTCGTCCCCCCTGAACACGATCTCCGCGGCGCCGTCTGCGTCGACGTCCGCCACCAGGAGCGAGGAGAGGTTCGCGAGGGTGGTCAGCGCGAGGTCCGACCACAGGACATCGCCCGAGCTGCCGTCCAGCAGGTAGAACCCGAAGGTGCTCTGCGCGACGATCTCGTAGGTCCCGTCGGCGTCCAGGTCCGCGAGCACGAGGTTGATCAGGCCGCCCGCCCCGCTCGCGTCGAAGAGCGTCCAGTCCCCGAAGAGCTCACCGCGCCGCGGGCCCTCGACGTGCACCGCGAGCACGCGGCCCGCCGCGGCGAACACGACGTCGGTCAACCCGTCGCCGTCGACGTCGCCCACCACGGGAGGGGTCGCGCTCCGGAACTCCGAGGGCCAGTCGTCACGGGCGCTCACGTCAAGCGTGCCGCGGGTATCGACGACGAGGACGTCGTTGTCGCCCACGACCACCACGAACGGGGAGCCTTCGGCGCCTCCGACGCCCATGAACGCAAACTGGGGGCGTGCGCGCGCCGGCCATGCCCACGCCGTCGTCACCCCCGTCGAGACGTCCGCGAGCCCGTCGCCATACGCGAGCACCAGGTCACCGGCCCCGGTGGCGTCGAAGAGCGACGGGCCGAGCGAGCCGACCGCGGAGTCGTCGAACGCAGCCTGGAAGGCCCCGTCCGAGGTGCTGACCAGGCCCCCCGACATCACGTCGGCGACGCCGTCGAGATCGACGTCGCGGGCCGAGGTGTACACGCCCCCCGCGTACCCCTGCACCTCCCCCAGCTCCGTGGCCGACCCCGAGTCGAACTCGATCCGGAAGAGGGGATTACCTGGGCCCCAGGTGCTGGCGTAGAGGTCGAGGCCACCCGGCTCCCCGTTGACGCGTAGAGGGCGACTGATCGCCAGGTGCTGGGGCTCGCCGGTCGGCACCCCCCGCGTGCCCACCAGGTTCGCCGTCGCCCCGTCGACGAGCAGCACGTCCAACAGCTCGTCGGCGTCGTCGGAGCGCAGCGAGCCCATCGCGACCCGCACGCCGGACGCGGTGGGGAAGGCGATGGGAGCGCTCAGGTACGGCGCCCCCTCGCTCGACGACGCGTGGTCGAAGCGGCGCTCCAACACCATTTCGAAGCCCTGGAAGTCCACCGGCCCGCACGTGGGGTCGGGCGGCGGGACGATCCCGTCGATGCACGTCGGCCCCTCGGCCGGCGCGGTGACCACAACGTTGGCGTAGGCGGAGGACCCGCCGGGGTCCTCGACCGCGCTGTCCACCTCCGCGGACCCGAGCCCGTAGTCGTTGCAGCCGAGGAGCAGGAGCCCGATCATCTCACAGCGTACACGCTGCCAGCGTCGTGTCATTACAGACGGCCTGGTCGCAGGTGTCGTAGCCGCCCTCGCCGTCGACGGTGTCGGTGCCGGTTCCCGCGAAGATGAAGTCGTCCCCGTCGCCGCCGAGGATGGTGTCGTTCCCGCCGTCGCCGCACACCTCGTCGGCCCCGCCCCCGGCGTCGATCTCGTCGGCTCCGTCGCCGCCGCGGATGTCGTCGTCGTCGGCGCCGCCGTCGATCACGTCCGCGCCGACGCCCCCGTCGATCACGTCGTTTCCGTTGTCGCCGTCGATGGTGTCGTTGCCGGGCCCGCCGTTGAGGATGTCGGCGCTCACGCCCCCGTTGATGTAGTCGTCCCCGTAGCCGCCGTTGATCAGGTCGGCACTGCTCTCGCCGTGGAGGGCATCCACGTTGTTCGTCGCATTGCTGCCGTAGAGGCTGTCCGTGTCGTCGGAACCCCAGACGGTCGCATGCGTGCAGGTGAGGTTCCACCCCTGCGCCGGATCGTCCAGGTGGATCGTGTCCGCGATCCCGGAGCCGTAGACGGTGACCGTGCCGCTGCACTGCCCGGGCTGCGTCATGGAGAGCTGACAGCAGAACGCGTTGCCGATGGCGTCCGTGCCATACGCAAGGAACTCGGCGCCGTTCGCGGTAGGCGTGACGTAGTGGCTGCTGGTGACGCCGGAGCCGGCGTAGGTGCCCGCGTAGTTCGCCTCCAGGTCGCAGACCGGGTAGCCGCTGCCGTCGAGCACGCAGATGTTGTTCGCGGCCCCGCCGTTGCACGCGAGTCCGCTGTACACGCCGGGGCAGTCGGTGGCACGCGCCTCGCTGGGCACCAGCAACGCTGCGGTGATGACGAGGGCGACAAGGGAGATCGAACGCATGGGTTCTCCTGTTGTGAAGGAGGCCCCGTGAAGGAGGCCCCGTGAAGGAGGCCCCGTGAAGGAGGCCCCGTGAAGGAGGCCCCGTGAACATCGGGCTCTGGGCGCCCGATGGATCGACTGTCGCATAGCGCCGAGAACCCGTCAAGCACGCGGCGCGATTTCCTTGGGAGTGCAAGGAATGAGGCACGCCGCCAAGGAAGTTCCGCAGCCGGCCTCGCGGGATCCGGTGCTCCCGAGGCCACTGTCCGCCGGGCGCCGACGCGAGGCGGTCGGGCGCCCTGGCGCCCCCCATCGGCCCTCCGGCCGACGCCCGGCTGCTCCCACCGGCGCTACGCCATCCCGTGGCCTACGACACCCAGCGACGCGACGGCCCGGTGCCCCGCGAGGCGGTGTCCGACCTGCTCGACGCGGTGGAGCGGAGCCTCGGCGCGGCGGTGCCCTTCCGTGCGCTGGTCGACCTCGACGTGGCGGCGGTGGAGGCCCGGCGGTTCAAGCTCGACGCGCAGTTCGCGCTGGGGGTGCCCACGCGCACCGGCCGCTTCTCGGTGAACGACAAGGGCGCGCGCCAGGCCTTTCGCGACCGCGCGCGGCGGATGATTCCCTGCGGGCGGGGGGTGCTCAGCGCGGTGCTGGCGGCGGCGGGGGGCCTCGACGTGCAGTTCACGGTGGCGCTGAAGGCCGGCCCCCGGGGCGCGGAGCGGTTGTCGTTGTACCTCGAGGAGTTGCCTGGAGGACCAGAGGGCGCGGCGATCCGGCAACGCCTGCTCGCCCTGGGCGACGCCGTCCCCTCGGAGCACCCGGGCGCCACGCCCGCCGCCTGCGGTGTCGACATCGACGCCGACGGGGAGATCGTCGCGGTGAAGGACTACTCCATGTTCGCGGCGGTCCAGCCCGGCCCCCACCCGCTGCTCGGTGACGTGGACGCGTGGCCAGGCCACCCGGCGTCGGGGCGACGGCGGTTCATCCACGCCCGGCGGTACGCTCCCGGGGGCGCACTCGTCGGCACCAAGACGATGTGGATGCCCGAGACCCAGCGCGCTGACGATGCCGCGATGGCGTGGGCCCGGGTCGATGCCCTCGCCGCGCCCGGCCCCGGCCCGGCCGACACCGCGCTCGCCACGCTGCGGGCGGGCTGGCGTCACGCGCCGGGCGCGTTCTTGCATCCCGACCTGGTGTCGGTCGACACCCGGGCCGGCGGCGAGCCCCAGGGGACAGTCGTGTACGTGTCGATCCGTTGACGCCCCGGCGCCTCGACCTCAAGCTCGGCTACACCTGCAACAACCGCTGCACCTTCTGCGTGCAGGGGGACCGCCGCGCCCGGGAGCCCGACCTCGACACCGCCGAGGTGATCGCGCGCCTCGCGGTGGCCCGGGCCCACGCGAGCGAGGTGGTGCTGACCGGCGGGGAGATAGGCCTCCGTCGCGACCTCGCCACCATCGTGCGCGCGGCCCGCGGCCTGGGCTACGACACCGTCCAGGTGCAGTCCAACGGGCGGGTGTTCGCGCGACCGGAGCGCTGCGACGAGCTGGTCGCCGCCGGCGTGACCGAGTTCGGACCCTCGTTGCACGGGGCCACCGCCGCCACCCACGAGGCCCAGACTCGCTCGCCGGGAAGCTGGCGACAGACGGTGAAGGGCATCCAGAACCTCGTCGATAGACGACAGATGGTGATCGTCAACAGCGTGGTGACGCGGCAGAACCTCCACGAGTTGCCCGCCCTCGGGCAGTTGCTCGTCCACCTCGGCGTCGAACAGTACCAGCTCGCGATGGTTCACCCTCTCGGCACGGCGGCCACCCACTTCGACGCGGTGGTGCCGCGACTCGACGACGCGGCGCCCTGGGTGCGGGCGGGCCTGTTGCCGGGGCTGCGGGCCGGCCGCCGGGTGATGGTGGAGGCGATGCCGCCGTGTTTCATGGTGGGCTGGGAAGCCGCGCTGTCGGAGGCCTACATCCCGCCCACGCGCATCGTGGACGGGGCGCAGGTGGTGGTGGACTACCGGGCGGCGCGCGTGGACGAGGGCAAGGCGAAGGGGCCGCCGTGTGCCCGGTGTACATGGGACAATCGCTGCGAGGGCCCCTGGCGCGAGTACCCCGGGCGGCACGGGTGGGACGGCTACGTGCCGCGGGTAGACACGCCCAGCGGCACGATCCCCCCGGTGCCGAACACCCGCGCGTGATGTTCGAAGGGGCCGGGGCAGGCCCCGGACCAGGCACAACCGCCGCAGGCGCGCACCGGCGCCCGCCCGCGGTCCGGGCGGAGGGAGACGATGTCGACCAGCCTGGGCCCACCACCCCTGTCCGCCCACTCCACCGTCACCCGTGGACTGAAGTACAGGTCGTTCGACAACCAGCGTGCCTCGCCGAGCAGGCACGCCGGGAAGCCGAAAAAACGCACGGTCGCCCCTCGGGCCGCCGCCAGGGCCTCCGCCGCCAGGCCCGGGACCCGGTCGTTGAGCACGGCCAGGTTGCCGTAGTGGGCGAGTGCCCCTCCCTCGGGCGCCACCTGCGACACCAGCACAAACCGGGCGCCGCTGTCGACCGCCAACGCCACCGTGCCGCCGACGGTGTCGACAGTGTGGCGCGTGGCCACCACGTTCACCGCCACGAGTCCGTCGTTCGCCGTGGCGAGGCCCTGGATCGTCGCCAGGGCGCGGCGGAAACTCCCCCGCCGTCCCACCAGCCGGTCGTGGACCTTCGCCGTGGGCCCGTGCAGCGACACCATCACCTCGTCGAGCAGCGGCCCCACCCGCGCGGCGTAGCCGGGGTCGGCCAGCCGGTGCCCGTTGGTGCCGAGACCCGTGCGGAGGCCCAGCCGACGGCAGAGTGTCAACAACGCAGGGAGCTCTCGGTGCAGCGTGGGCTCGCCCCCGGTGAAGTGCACGGCGCCCAGCCCGCGCGGCGCCCAGCGACGGATGGCGGCGAGCACGTCGCTGGCCCGAACCCGGGACGCGTGGAACGCCCGCATGCGGTCAGCCTCGGAGCAGAACGCACAAGGCGCGGTACACACCGCCGACAGGTGGAACTCCAGCCGCTCGATCCTCTCGTTCAGGTGGCACAGGCCGGGGCGTCGGCCCGCTGCCGGTTCACCGTCCACCGGCGGAAGAAACGCTCGGTGCTGCCGTCGGCGTCGTCTCGAAGTCGGCGGAGGATGCCGGTCAGCTGCCCGCGTTGCAACTCGCACCTCGTCGAGAGTCGGCGCTGTCCGAACAGGTCGCGCTGCTCGGCCCATGTGTGAACCGGACACACGCCGCAGAAGGGCCGGAAGGCGCATTCACGACACTCGGGCAGGCTCTCCAGCGTGGACGCCACCAGCATCGTCCGCACGGTGGGGTGCCCCACGAGGTCGCGCCAGCGCTCGCTCACCACCGTGCCCAGCGCGAAAGTGTCGTCACCGGTGCGCCCGAGCATGCGCCCCTCGTCGCAAGTGTAGACGCGTCCGTCGGGCGCGTAGGCGAGCTGCCCGATCCCGGCGCCGCAGGGCGAGCGCAGGTCGAGGTGGCCGGGGTCGTCGGGCGTCAACAGCTTCGAGAGGTAGACGCTGGCGGTGTGCTCGCGGAGGTCCACGCCCTCGCGGTTGCGACGCAGGACCGCGTCGAGGGCGGTGAAGTAGAAGTCCAGGTACTCGTTCACCTCGTAGCCGATGCGATTCCAGGCGGCGGCGGCGAAACCGTAGGGGTTCAGTGGGCGCAGGTAGAGCGCGGGGAGGCCGAGTTCCACGTAGGCATCGACGATGTCGTCGGCCCGCGACAACGAGGCGCGCGTGGTGGTCATCAGCGCCTCCACTCGGAAGAGGCCGGGGTCGTAACCGCGCTCCGCGTAGGCCTCGCGGAAGCGGTGAATCCAGCCCACCGCCCGGGCGAAGGAAGAGTCGCCGCCGGCGAGCAGCCGGTGGTGGTCGTGCAGGTCGGCCGGGCCGTCGATCGAGGTACACAGGGCGATGTCGGGGGCGACCAGCCAGTCGAGGTAGCTGGACGCCATCAACGAGAGGTTACTCACCAGCGAGAACGACAGCTCCTTGCCGTGGCTCCGATTGAGTTGCCGCGCGTACTCCACGATGAACCGCACCACCTCGGGGTTGGCCAGCGGCTCCCCGCCCTGGAACTCGAGGGTGAGCGCCGGCGAGCGGGACTGGAACACCAGGTCCACCACCCGGCGGGCGGTATCCACGTCCATGTCGTGTTCGTGGGCGCCCATTGGCGCCCGGGAGGCATGGCAGTAGCGGCAGGCGTGGTCGCAGCGCAGGGTGACGACCACGATGTGCAGGTGGGTGCCCCGGGCCAGGGCCGAGCGCTTCCGGGCCGTCCTCGCCGCGAGGTCCTCGATGTCGAGGTGGGCGCGGAGGAAACCCTTGGCGGCGAGCTCCCCGCGCCGCGGGTGGTCGGCGGGCAGGCGGCCCTGGAGTAGCGCACGCCCGTCGTCGCGAGGCAACAGCGCCCAGCGGCCGGCGTCGTTGCTGAGCAGGAGGTGGTCGTCGACCCAGGAGAAGGAGAGGGGGCCGAGGGCCTCGGCGGCACGCGGGAGGCTGGGGCACATCGCGGCAGTCTGCCTCCCCCCGGCCCGGACCGCGTCGGGCCAAGAGCCGATGTGGTCGATCCCCCGCCGCCGGGGATAGTGTGCGCCCCCTCCGGAGAGCCGGTGCCCACGCCATGCACGCCGCCGCCTCCGCTGCGGCGGTGGGGTCCTCGGCGCCATCCTCTCTGCGGCGAAGGGGGGTGGTCACGTGCCCGTGCCGCTGCGAAGCGGGCAGTGACCGACCGTTCTCGCCCCGGGTGAACTACGCCACGACCTCGATGAGCGAGCCGGGCTCCGGCGGCGGGGTCGCGAGGCCCTCGACCAGGGCCTCCGCCACGATGCCGGTGGCCGACAGGGCCTCGGTGGCGACCTCGGGCGAGGCGGTGGCGCCGTCGAGGGCGCTCGCCTCCACCGTGTCGCCGGCCGTGACTTCCGCGGGCGACGCTTCCGCGGGCACTGCCTCGACGGCCGCTGCCCCTGCGACCGCCGAAGTCTCCGCGGCGATCACCGCCGCCGCCTCGGCGGAGTAGCTCACTTCTACCGCTGGGGTGGCGGCCGCCGCCTCGCGCCAGTGGCTGCGGGACGGTGACTTTCCTTCGGCTTTGAGCTGGTGAACCTCGGCCGCGCGGGCCTGGCCGCGCAGCTCGGGACCGCCGTGATGAGTGTCGATTCGAGGCATGGTGACTCCTGGATTGCCCCCGGGGGTTCGGCCCCACGAGGGGCGACTTGAGGACACCGTGCCGTCGCCCGCGGCGGGGCTACGCTCAGGCTGTTCGCTGCTCGCTCGCCGGCCCCTGCGCCTCGTCGCGGCCAGCGGCGCCGCGCGGTAGCTCGGGCGACGCCGTCACGCTGTCGTCGGTGACTCGCGGCGACCGGCGTTCCCAGCTCCGTTAGGAGACCGCTATGCCCTCGCAACTGCTGATGGACAGCTTCAAGTTCGACGTACACGATCTGCGCGCGAACCGGGAAGGCCGCCTCACGGAGAAGCAGGTGGCGAACCTGGGGCGGCTCGACAAGGCGCGACACTTCTGGATGCTCGTCGCCGGCCGCGCCCCGGCCCTGGTCGCGATGACGGGCCCGGTGGTGGCCATCGTCGCCCTCGTGGCCAGTCGCGACGTCTGGTTATTCGTCGTCTTCGGGCTCGTGTTCGGCATCGGATGGCCGTTGGTGTAGGGACGCATTGCCTGGCTGTGTTTACGCGTCATCGAGAAGCCTGCGTTG
This sequence comes from uncultured Klebsiella sp., assembly GCA_964359125.1. GTDB lineage: Bacteria > Myxococcota_A > UBA796 > UBA796 > SXON01 > SXON01. Next base: position 14,217 of record CAYHRZ010000029.1, read on the forward strand.
AGCGTGGCGGCGGCGCGGGGTCCAGCACACACCACCGAACGCCGGGTAGAGGTCACCGGCGCTGACGGCACCCGTTCCGCCCACGTCTCCGTTTCGCTGCATGTCGGCGAGGCCGACTTCGTCGTATCCAGAAGCGTCGCCGACATCACCTGGGAAGGCGACGAGTACATCGTGTACTACAGGCCGAAAACCAACGATATCCTATCGCTGGATCGAGTGACGAAGCCGTAGGGGCGCCCGCGGGCGTGGTCCCTGGTGCCTGGGCGACCGCCCCGGAGCGCGGGGGGTGCTCTGGGCTTTTGCCGGTTCGAAATCGACCGGCGATGGCGCCCGCCCCGGGATAGTGTGCGCCCCCTCCGGAGAGCCCGTGCTCCTCACCTTCCTCGCCTGCACCGCCGGTAGCGGCGACAGCGGCCCCGCCGACACCGGCGGCGACACCGCCCCCGTCGACGACGGCCCGGCCACGCTCTACCTGTCGTTCCAGATGGACGACGACCTCATCGACAACATGAGCGAGGCGCCCGCCGGCACCTTCCGGGGCTCGATCTACCGGGAAGACGACGCCACGGCGATCGGCATGAACGACGGCGCCGAGTCGCTGGTCGACTTCGAGAGCGACAGTCTCGACCTCAGCGGCAACGGCGGCCCGTCGGCCATCGCCTGGACCAGCGAGCCCATCGACGCGCAGACCCTGTGGATCCTCGGCTGCCTCGACAGCGACACCAACGACTGCGAGTGCGGCGACCCGATCACGGTCCCCAACGACAACAAGGTCGTCGTCACCCCCGGCAGCAACGCCATCACCGTCAAGATGGAGCTACTCCACCCATGCTGATCCTCCTCGCCTGCACCGCGGGCCCCGGCAGCACCGACCTCGACACGGCCAGCGGCGTGCTGGACCTCCGCGTCACCGAGGCGGATGTCGGGGAGTTGGCCGACAACCAGTTCCTGATGGAAGGCCCCGAGGCCCAGGTGGAGGCGGGCGCCGACGCGATGGTGTGCGTGTTTGGCACCTACACCGGCCCCGACATCGGCCTGCACGACGTGTACACCTACCAGGGCGAGGGCGGCCATCACCTGCAACTGATGGGCACCACCACCCCGGCGGCCGACGTGCCCGACGGCACGATCATGGACTGCACCGGCGAGGGGGGGGAGTTCCAGATGTCGGACCTCGAGCCGGTGGGCATCACCAACGGCGGCAGCGTGGGCGGCGAACAGATCGACGTGGCGATGCCGCTGCCCGACGGCATGGCCTTCGAGTTGGAGAGCGGCCAACGTTTCGTGATGCAGTCACACTACATCAACTACGGCACCGAGCCGATCCTGGTGCGGGACCTCGCGGTGCTCACCACGATCCCCGAGGACGAGATCGCCGACGAGCAGTGGGCCGCGCCCTTGATCTTCAACCGATCCGACTTCAGCATTCCCCCCGGCAGTTCCCTCACCACCGACTTCGAGTGTACCACCGAGGGCGACTGGAACTTCCTCTACGTGATGGGGCACATGCACGAGTGGGGCACCGCGTTCAACATGGAACGCAAGGTGGGCGAGACGTACGAGCCGTTCTACGCCATCCCGGAGTGGGACCCGGTGTACCGCGACGCGCCGATCATCGACTACTACCCCGACGAGAGCTTGGCGATCCCTGCCGGCACCACCTTCCGCACCACCTGCTCGTGGTTCAACGACCAGGACGAGGCGCTGGTGTTCCCCCACGAGATGTGCGTGGGCGTCAACATCGTCTACCCGCAGAAGGCCACGATCATCTGCGACGGCGACGGGCAGTGATCCTCGCGATCCTGGCCTGCACCACCGAGCCGGTCGACAGCGGGACGACGCTCGCGCCCACCCTCGTCAACGTGCAATCCGAGGTGTTCACGGCGTCGTGTGCCTTCTCCACCTGCCACGGCGACGGCGGCGGCAACGCGGGGTTGTCGTTGCTCGACGGCGTGTCGTACAGCGAGCTGGTGGGGATCCTCGCCGAGGGCGACCTGGAGACGGGTGCCCCGCCGGAGGGGGCCACGCGGGTCGTCCCGGGCGACCCGGACGCCAGCTACCTCGTGCAGAAGTTGCAGGGTGAAAGCACGATCGTGGGCGATCCCATGCCGAGTGACGCGGGGCTCGACGCCGATCGCCTCGCGCTGGTCCGCGAGTGGATCGCCACCGGCGCCGAGGACAATTGAACAGCTGGACCGAGGGGGCGTTGTTCGGGGCGCTGTTCCTCGCCGGGGCGGTGGGCCTGTGGTACGGCAAGCGGGCGTTGATGGCGTGGTTGTCGCGGCGGTGAGGGCCCTTTCGGCCTGGGGTCAGTCGCCAGCCTCGCCCCACTTCCCGTACTCGCAACGCAAGGATCCCGTGCCGTCGAGGACGACGTCGCCCGGCGCCGCTTCGTCAGGACGGCTCCACTCGTGGTGGAGTTGCAGGCCCACCAGGGCCAGCGAGCCGCAGTCGGGGTCATCGACGCCAAACCCGGGGTCTGGCGCCTCCACCAGCGCCTCGACCCAGCCGCCGACCACCGTGACCGCCCGGAAGCGTCCGTCACCCTCGCGGTACACGTCGCCCTCCCACGCCAGGTCCTCCGCACACACCGTCCACTCGCCGTTCTCCAGGTAGACGGGCTCTTGCCCGCTGTTGTCCAAGCTGAGTCGACCCTGCCAACCGGCGGGCGAGCGGATCACGGCATCGACGTACACCAGGGCGTCGTCGTTCGGGTAGTAGGCGCCGTCGAGAGCGGCAAGGCTCGGCTTTCCCCGCGCCTCCGGGCGCTCGCCACAGGGACTACCCGTGTCCTCAAGCGGTGTACACGAGGTCAGAATCGTCGCCAGGGTCGCCTTCCACATGGCCGTGCTCCATCCAGGGTAGGGTTGCCGCCAGGTACGCCAGCTCGTCGCGGGGGTCCGTCACGGAACGGTCTTCAGTCGCCCATGTGGCCCCAGTCCGTGTACTCGCAGGTCACGAGGCCCGTTCCGCCCAGGCGCATGTCGCCCAGGTTACCCTCAGGGTCGCGGATGAGAAGATCCAGGAGCTCGATCGTCCCACATTCCTCGCCATCGACACGGATATCGACGAGCACGCCGCCACCGACCACGTCGACTGGGTGCACCCCGGGGCGGGAGGCGGTCTCCAGGATCCCTTCCCACTCCATGGAGCCGATACACGCCGTCGCCTCGCCCTCGCCCAGGTAGGCCGCCGTCGCCTCCCGGGCGAACACCCGGAGCTGGCCGCTCCACCGGCCCGGGGAGACGACGTGCGCCTCGATCCAAGCAAGTGCCGTGTCGTCGGGGTAGTACCGTCCCCGCACGCCGTCGGCCGCGGGGTTCCCGCGGGGGGAGCCGGTGTCCCCACAGGGGCTGCCGGTGTCCTCAAGCGGTGTACACGAGGTCAGAATCGTCGCCAGGGTCGCCTTCCACATGGCCGTGCTCCATCCAGGGTAGGGTTGCCGCCAGGTCCGCCAGCTCGTCGCGGGCATCGGTCACGGTAGGGGGACAGCGCCACGTGGCGGCGCGGTTCGCGGCGAGCGAGGGGTCGTCCCCGGTTTCCCACATCACCGAGAGGTGAGCCGTCACCGGGGTGGACGGCAGCAGGATCGCCAACACCACGACCCGCCACTGCCCGCCGCCCTGCACCGAGCCGCCGATACCCCAGCCGTTGTCCAGGGCAATGTTGGCATGGGGATCCCGCAAGATCTCGCGGTCGACGTTCTTCATGTAGATCGAGCGATAGATCTCCGAGTCGGGCACGTACTCGTGCCCGGTGTAGGTGAGCGCCACGGTCTCCCAGTCGGCCAGGGGGCCGTCCCGGCGCTGGAGGTACAGCAACGCGAAGGGCCGGTCCTCGTAGTCCTCGACCCGGGCCGAGTCGAGCTCGAGCCAGAGGACCACGCGGAAACGCGCGAGGTCGGCCGGGAGGGCGCCAACCGGGGCCCAACTCCCACCTTCCCACTCCAAGCCGGCGACGTACGTGTCGCCTGCGGCGTGGAAGGCCCAGGTGTGCGTCTCCAGCACCCCCTCGTTGAAGTGGCAGCCGTCCAGCAGGCGCAACCTCGGCTTGCCGAAGCCCGCGTGGCGGGGGAGGCCCCGAACGGCGAAGGCGTTCATCCCGAAGTCGTCGTCGTCCGAGGCGTAGGCACCAGAGCGGTCGCCCATGTTGAGCAGGGTGAGACGGTAAAGCGCCGCGTCGTCGCTGGTGAGCCCAGGGAACTGCAAGTCGAGCCACTCCTTGAGCACGACGAAGGCCCCGCCCACGTGCGCCGACGAGGCCGACGTCCCGGAGAACAGGTAGTAACTCTCACCGGGTAGCGGCAGCGTCGCCGTGGCGGTGGCGCCGCTGGTGTCCTCCCATGCGAGCTCGAGGTGGCTGGTCGCGACGCCGCACATGGTGGTGTACCCCAGCAGCAGGGGGTAGTTACGATGGTCGCCCGTCGGCCCGGAGTGGTTGCCGCACCGAAACGCATGGGTCGTCGCGATGTCTTGCAGCTCTGCCACCCGCGCCATCGGCCGCATCGTCGTCCCAAGGCTGGGCGCGCTGGTGTAGTCACCCTCGAGGCTGGTCGCGGCGACGGCCCCCACGGCGATCGCGCTGAAAGCGCTCCGACCTTGGGGGATGGAGTAGCTGTCGTCCGAGTAGCAGTTCCCCGAGGCATTGCCCGCCGAGAACACGACCTGCAGGCCATCGCGGGCGAAGGCCGCGTCGACGGCGTCGGCCTCGAGGCGACCCTGGCCACCTCGCTCGTCATCGCTCCACACGTTACAACGCAAGGGACGGTGCGCGTCGCAGTTCGTCCACAGCTTCGCCGCGTAGCCGTCTTCCTCGGCGTAGTTGTAGACGCTCACGGCGGTGACGAGCACGTCGAACCGGAGCGCGCCCGCCACGCCGGCGACCACGTCGAACTCCGGCTCGGGGTCGTTGACGTCGTACACGTTCACCGCCGCGCCCGGAGCCGCCCCCGTGTGCCACGCCGCCTGTACATCGGGGTCGAAGCTCCCGTCGGCGATCATGACACTCGCCATCTCGAGGCCGTGCGAGTCGGGCAGGGGCGAGGCGGGGATTGTCTCGTTCCGCACCCGGTTGCCGCCGTGACCGTCGGCGAAGATGGACCAGTCTTCCGGGACGGGCTGGTCGCGCAGGGCGATCACCCGCTGGTCCCAGGCGCGGCCCACGTGGCCCCAGCCTGGGTTCGCGCCGACGAGCGCACCGCCGGAGTAATCGCGGAACTGGAGCAGGCCGGTGGCCGCGTTCACGTCGTCGAGCCAGGCGCACTCGCGCCAGCCCGGGGTGGTCAGGCTCCCGAGCCGCTCGGAGCAGCGCCACACGTCCACGCCGTCGCCCGCGGCCGTGGGTCCGGTGGCCGGGGCCACGCCACTACCGGGTCCCGGCGAGGCGCGTCCCGTGCGACGGCTGCCGCGGTCCAACCCAGGCGTTGCCTCTGCCAACGCGGTGGCGAGACCCCGGAAGTCTCCCAGGCGATCGGCGACCGAGGTGCTGCGTGCGACGGCAGTGTCCACCTCAACCAGGACGCGCTCGCCGACCAGGACGATGCGGTTCCGGACGCGGTAGCGGGTGCCGTCGCCGTCGCTGAGTCGGCGGCGCGTGATGGGCAACCCGTCCGGTGCGTCGATCGAGCCCCACGAGAACTCGCATTCCCAGCGGGCGGAGGAGCGGCCGCGTTCGCGGCGCATCGCGTAGCGGGGTCGAGCCCAGGTGACGACCTCGCCGGGCCCGGGCGCCCTTGCGAGGTAGCGCTCGCGCCGGCGGAGTACGGCGAGGAGGGTAATGCTGTCCCCGACGGCCGCGTCGAGTGGCTCGCCGCCGGTCCACGCGGCCTGCCCTGCGCAAGTGCCGGGCCCCGAGGCGCAGGTGCTGCCGGTGGTGGCAGCATCCGCAGCGTCGCATTCGCAATTGTTTACGACCGTGCGCGCCGTCGCGCCTCGCCTCGCCTCCCCGGGCACGCTACGTCTGCTTGTAGGTGATGCCCGAGCCAAAGGACGCGCCGACGACGTTGGTCCCCGACGTCGCGCGGACGACGTGCCGCACCCGGAGGAAGCCGGCGAAGGTCGTGACCTCCCGCCGGGTCACGCCCATGCCCACCGCCAGGTCGTTGAACAGCGTGAACCAGGCCTCGCCATTCCACGAGTCCTCGACCACCCGGTCGACGGCGGTGTTCGCATCCTGGGCGGTGAGATCGGTGAACACGACCGCCGTGTTGTACTCCCGCGCCGCCGCCTCCACGTCGCCCGGCCCCGCGTAGCTCTGGGCCGCCCCCTGCGCGGCGCTCTCGCGACGCTTGTTCTTGAGGATGTCCGCGTTCTTTCCGTTCATGATCTGCTCCCCCGCTGGTGGTTTGATGCCTGGGCGCCCAGGTGGGCGCGGGTGGAGGATAGCCCTCCGCGAGCAGGCCTGTCAAGCGCCACGAGCGCGGGACCACCGGGGACTCGCGCGGGTGGTCTGGCGGCGGCGGGCGCGCGCGCTACGCTGGAGTCATGACCAGCCTCCGCGTATGCACTGCGACTGGATCGCCACCGGCGCCGAGGACAATTGAACAGCTGGACCGAGGGGGCGGTGTTCGGGGCGCTGTTCCTCGCCGGGGCGGTGGGCCTGTGGTACGGCAATCGGGCGTTGATGGCGTGGTTGTCGCGGCGCTAACGATGCTCGGGGCCTGCGGGCCCGGTGACAGCACGCGCGGCGCCTTGCCGGGCGAAGCCGGCGACACTGGCGGCACCAATAGCGACACCGCTCACGACGACGACCCGGTCCTGTCCAACCCCGGCTACACGCCGGAAGTTGTGGAACAGACGGTGGTGAGCGGCAGCATCCGCCAGAGCGCCCTGGCCTGGGATCCCGCGAGTGACACTTTCGTCGCGGTGTGGGGCACGGTTCCCGACACCTTCCACACCTCGGCTACCAGCCTCGCCCCCGGCGTTCCCGTCACCGTG
>CAYHRZ010000030.1:0-20652 GCA_964359125.1 uncultured Klebsiella sp.
TCCCCCGGGCTGGGCGCTGGAGCAGGCCGACGGCACCGCGTGGATGGCGTTTTTCTGCACCACGATGCTCGCGATCGCGCTGGAACTGGCGAGCACGGACCCCGGCTTCGAGGACATGGCCTCGAAGTTCTTCGAGCACTTCATCGCCATCGCCGACGCGATGAACGCCCACGGCGGCCGGGGCCTGTGGGACGAGGCGGACGGTTTCTACTACGACGGGCTCATCACGCCCGGTGGCCCGCAGCCGGTGCGCATCCGTTCGATGGTGGGACTCGTCCCCCTCTTCGCCGCCGAGGTCATCGAGGAGGAGTCGATTCGTGCCGTGCCCGGCTTCCGCAAACGGCTCGACTGGTTCTTGAACAATCGTCCAGAGCTTGCCGACGACTTGTCCTACATGAAGGCGCGCGACGGCTCCGTGCGCCGCCTCCTCGCCATCCCGAGTCGTGAGCGGCTGGTGCGCGTACTGCGCTATGTGCTCGACGAGGACGAACTGCTGTCCCCCTTCGGCGTGCGCTCGTTGTCGAAGGTCCACGACCGCCGTCCCTTCGAACTGCGCGTGGGCAACGAGGTGCACCGGGTGGCCTACGCCCCGGCGGAGAGCGACACCGGGATGTTTGGCGGGAACAGCAACTGGCGCGGCCCAGTGTGGTTCCCCCTGAACTGGCTGTTCGTCGAGGCCCTCGACCGCTACCACTACTTCTACGGCGACAGCCTCACCGTCGAGTGCCCTAGCGGCTCGGGTACGTTCATGACCCTGGAACAGGTGGCGACCGAAATCTGCAGGCGACTGTCTGCCTTGTTCCTTCCCACGCCCGGAGGACGCCCCGCCGTCGGGCCCCACCCCTTGCTCGGCCCGGGTGGCCCGATGCACGACCGCGTCCTGTTCCACGAGTACTTCCACGGCGACACCGGGCGCGGCCTGGGCGCGAGCCACCAGACGGGCTGGACCGCCCTGGTCGCCGAGTGTATGCGCCGCGCGCACCGGGGGCAGATCGGCTGAGGGGTCCGCGCTGGGGCTTCGCGCGCCCGCCCTCAGAGCGCGCGAAACGGCGAGTGCTCGGCGTAGGCATCGACGGCCGCGTGCACGGCACCCGCCTCTTCCCCGCAAAACCTCGCCACGGCCGCGTGCAGCCCCGGGTGGGCGACCCGGTGCGACGAGTAGGTGAGCCGCGGGAGGAAGCCCCGCTGCAGCTTGTGCTCGCCCTGGGCCCCCGCCTCCACGAGCGTCACGCCGTGGGCCAGCGCCCACTCCACCAGGGCGTGGTAACAAACCTCGAAGTGCAGGCCACGGAAGTCGTCGGCACAGCCCCAGTAGCGCCCGTACAAGGACCTGCCGCGCACGAAGTTGAGGGCGCCCGCGACGCGCTCGCCGTGCCGCCAGGCCATCGCCACCAAGAGGCGATCACCCAGCGCGGGCAGGACCTCTTCCCACCACCGCGCCACGAGGTAGGCGTGCTGCCCGTGCTTGGCGATTGTATCACAGTAATACATATGTAACGCTCTTATATCGTCATGTGATACATCAGCGCCCCGGGATATCCGCACCTCGATGCCCGCCTCCCGTACCTGGCGACGCTCCCGCAGCAGCTCCTTCCGGCGCTTCGACGACAATCGCCCCAGGAAACCGTCGAAGTCACCAAAGCCCTCGTCGGCCCACTTGAACTGGAAGCCGACTCGGGTCACGTAGCCCTGGGCCGCGAGCGCCTCGGCCTCGGCCTCGGTGTCGAACAGGACGTGGTGCGACGACGCGCCCACCCGGGCCCGCAGCGCCTCGACGGCCGCCGGCAGCACCGAGTGCTCACCCAGGAGTCGTCCCGTGGAGGCGGGCGTGTAGGGCACGGCCGTGGTGAGCTTCGGGTAGTAGGCGATGCCCGCCCGCTGGGCAGCGCTGGCCCAGCCCCAGTCGAACACGTACTCGCCGTAGCTGTCGCCCCGGACGTACAGCGGGCACGCCCCCACCAGGGCGCCATCCGTCTCCACCAGCAGGTGAACGGGGGCCCAGCCGGCCCCCGCGCCGACCGCCCCACAGCGCTCGAGTCCATGGAGGAAGGCGTGCTCGATGAAGGGATTGTCGGGCGGCACCATGGCGTCCCAGGCCGCTGGATCCACGCGCTCCAACCCCTCCACCACGCGAACGTGGGTCGCCACTAGCCGTCCCGCCGCGCCCAGTCGTAGTCGATGACCCCGTTGTGGTGCGGGGGCAGGCGCTGTTCGTCGGGGTCCTGACGGTTGTAGGGCTCGGTGACCAGGTTGAGCACCATCGCTTCGACCGGGCTCACGCAGGTCCAACCGTGCCACGTGCCCCGGGGCACGATCACCAGCCGCAACTTGTGCTCGCCGAGCCACAGTTGTTGCGTTTGCCCAGCGGTGGGAGACCCCGGGCGACCATCGTGGATCACCAGCTTGATCATCCCGACGAGGCAGCAGAAGAAGTCGTCCTGCCGCTGGTGACGGTGCCAGGCCTTCACCACCCCCGGGTAGGTGGTCGTGACATAAGCTTGTCCGAACCTTGAGAACATGGGCTCGTCCTCCCGCAGCACCTCGAAGAGCCGCCCGCGGTCGTCCGGGTGGACGACCAACTCCTTGATCACGACGCCGTCGATGTTCATTCGATGTACCCCAGGGCCTTGAGCCGCTCGGTGTCTTCGTCGTCCAAACGCTGCTGCTTGCGCTCGGCGGCCACCGGCTTGCCCTTCAACCAGGCGCGGAACTGCCGTACCAAGCTGGTGATCTCCCGCCGCCGGGACCCGCTGGCCTGTTTCAGCTCGCGGGGATCGGCGGCCACGTCGTAGGCCTCGAGCAACGCCCCGGTGCGGTCGACGATGGCCTTGATGCCGCCCTCGCCCACCACCGCGTAGCTGAGCCGCTCGGAGCGGCCCACCGTGGACACCACGAACGGCACCGGTGACAGCGGCTCACCGGCAATGGCGGCCCGCAGGGAGCGACCGGCGAACCCCGGGAGTTCACCCACTCCGGCGACGTCGAGCAGGGTGGGCAGCACGTCGACGTGCTGGGTGTTGACACCCACCCGGGTCCCGGCCTCCACGCCCCGGCCCCAGGCCACGAAGGGCACGTGGATGTCGTGCTCGTAGAGGGAGCCGTGGCAAAAGTAGCGCTCATGGTCGGTCATCGACTCGCCGTGGTCGGCGGTGACGATGAGGAGCGTGTCGTCCCGCGACGTGGCGCGCAGGTACTCCACCAGCCGGCCCAACTCGAAGTCGAGCCAGGCGATGTCGGCGTCGTAGGCCGCCACGTAGTGCCGCCGCTCGTTCTTGCCCCCGTCGTAGATGTACTTCGGCACCATCGGCAGTCCCTCGGCGTGGTCGCCGCGCTGCACCTGCATGGTGTCGCCGCCCCAGAGTTGGTCACCGTGGAACAGGTCGCGAAACCGGGCCGGCGGCCGGTAGGGGCCGTGCGGGTCGAAGTAGTGCACCCAAGTGAACAGGTTGTCGTTGGCGTGCTCCGCGAGAAACGGAATCAACTCGTCGTTGATGGCGTTGGAAGGTACGTCGTTGGGGTGATTACGGTAGTAGTGGAAACCACGGTTGAGTCCGTAACGGTTGGAGAGCACGTACTGCGAGCTGAACGCGGCGGTCACGTAGCCCGCCTGTGCCATCAACTCTGCCACGGTCGGGGCGCTGGCGCCGATGGTCGGGATGTTGTCGACGAAACCGAGGGTGGTCGGGTACTGCCCCGTCACCAGGGAGGCCAGCGACGGGTGGGTGTACGGGGCTTGGGCATAGTGCCGGTCGAGACTCGCCCCCTCGGCGACCAGGGCGTCGAGGTTCGGTGTCGTGACCCGCGGGTAGCCGAAGGCGTGCACGTGGTCCCGGCGGAAGGTCTCCACCGTCACCAGGACCACCCGGCGGTAGGGGAGGGCGGCCACGTTGCTCGTGGCCTCGAGCAACTCGAACTGCAGCGGCTCCACGGTCAGGCCGGCCGCTCGCCCCTCCTTGACCATCTGCACCTGGAAGCAGGCAAACGCCGTCGTGGCGCCCGGTGGGGCCGTGGCGAGGATCTCCACCGCTTCCCAGGGGAAGTCACCGGTGTCGAAACGACGCTTCGCCACGAGCAACTCGCCGCCCACGCCGCCAATGTGCAGGTGCAGGGCGGTCACGTCGTCGAGGTTGGGCTCGCCCCGCACGCGCGTCGTGAGGCGAACGGTGGCACCCGGCTTCACCGGGACCGCCGCGCTGCACAACGAGGCCTTGGTGCCCGCCGTCCACACCAGGCGCGGGATCGCCTCGCCCTGCCGGTCCCGCGAGGCCTCCACCCGGAGCCGCCCTGCGCTCTCCTGCTTCAGCCAGTGGTCGGGTTGACCGTCGTCGGGGGTCGAGTCGGCGAGCAGGCCGGCGTTGGGAAGGTCGAGCAGCGCTCGCTCTACCCGCAGCGGAGACTGGGCGAGGGCCACGGCGCCGAGGACGAGGAGGGGCAACACCGGGAGACTCTACCCCGGCCGGTGGCGGGATAGCTCCGGCCCTTGCGAAAGCGCGTGCTCGTACTCGTGGTGGCGGTGGCGCTGGCGGCCCTCGCCCCCGGCTGCCTACGTGCCTACGTGTTCTCGCGCCTCCCTGGCCCGGTCCTCGGCCTCGAGCCCGCCCCGGCCGGCGTGGGCTCGCTCTCGGCCGAGTCCTGCGCCACCTGTCACGCCCAGATCGCCGCCGAGTGGCGGTCGTCGCGCATGGCCATGGCCTGGACCGACCCCGTGTTCCAGGCCGACTTCGACGCCCAACACCAGCCCTACGTCTGTCGCCATTGTCACACGCCGTTGGAGCAACAACGACCGGAGATCGTCACCGGATTGGCCTCGCTGAAGCCCGTCCGGGGCGAGGGGCACGCCAACCCCGCCTACGACGAGGCGCTGCGCGACGAGGGGGTGAACTGTGCCGCCTGCCACGTCCGCGACGGGGCGGTGGTGGGTCCCCTGGCGGGCACGTCGGCCCCGCACGCGGTCACCGTCGATCCCGGCTTCGCCTCGGTCGACCGCTGCGCACCCTGCCACCAGTCGCCCGCCCCGCCGTTCACCGGCCTGACTCGCCCCCTCCTCGACGTGGTGAGCGAGTGGACCGAGTGGAAACGAGTGACCGGCCGCGACGAGAGCTGCGTGGACTGCCACATGCCCGCCGTCACTCGCCCCCTCACGGCCTACACCCCCGAACGAGAGGGCCGCCACCACACCTTCCGGGGTGGATGGGACGACGCGCTGGTGGCGAGCGCGGTTCGCCTCGACGCCGCCACGCGCACGCCCGGCGGGATCCGCGTCGTGGTCACCAACCTCTCCGGCCACCGCCTCCCCACGAGCGACCCGATGCGCTCCCTCGCGATCCGCGCCACCCTCGTGACCGCGGACGGCCGCGCGCCGGAGAGCAGCGTCGCCATCGACCGCCGGGTGGATTTCCCTGCGTACCGGGAGCGCTGGGACAACACGCTGACCCCCGGAGAAACACGCACCATCGACCTGCCGTTCGCGGCTGCCGAGCTCAGTCTTGCCACCGGCGCCACCGTGAGCGCCTGGTGGAGCCGGGTGGCCCACGGCACCCCCGAACTCCGGGCGCTGGACCCCGGCCCGGTGATGTTGTCGCAGCTAAGCGCGTCCTGGTGATCCAACCCGCTCCCGCGGGGCGTAGCAGCGGAGTAGACTGCGCCGCCCTCGACCCCCGCCTGCACCGGAGCCCCATGCGCATCCTCCTCGTACAGCCCGCGCCGTTCGAAGAACGCCGACTCGGACTGGAAAATACCGTATGGCGTAGCGAGCCGGTGAGCCTCACCTCGGTGGCGGCCATGGTCCCGGAGCACGAGGTCCGGATCTTGGACATGCGGCTCGAGAAACCCAGCGTGCTCCCGGAGGTGCTCGCCGACTGGAAGCCCGACGTCGTGGGCACCACCGCGATGACGACGGATGCCTACCAGGCCCAGGCCGTGTTGCGCCTGGCGCGGCAGGTGGTGCCCACCGCCCTCACCCTCATCGGCGGCCACCACTGCACGCTCAACACCCAGAGCTACTACGTCGACTGGGTCGACCTCGTGGTGCTCGGCGAGGGGGAGTTGGTGTTCAAGGAAATCGTCGACCGCTGGCAGGCCGCCTCCCCGCGCGACACCCGCGTGTTCGAGGGTTTGCAGGGCACCGACGTTCGCCTCCCGGACGGCACCCGGCTCGCCCAGGGCAAGGCCAAGAACGCGCCGAACCTGGACCACCTCCCCGCGCCGGCCCGCCACCTCCTGGACAAGTACCGGGGCCAGTACTTCTTCCTCGCCGCTCAGCCCATGGCCAGCATCTTCACCTCGCGGGGTTGTTCCTTCGACTGCAACTTCTGCGCCATCTGGGAGTTCTACGACCGGCGCACGCGCTTCTTGTCGGCCGAGGTGATCGCCGACCGGATGGCCGCCTGCGAGGAGCCGTTCATCTTCCTCCTCGACGACAACTTCATGACCAGGGCCGACCGCCTGGAGAAGTTGGCGAGCGAGCTCGAACGCCGGAAGATCAAGAAGTACTTCATGACACAGGGTCGCAGCGACTTCGTGGCGCAGCACCCGGAGTTGATCGCGCGGCTGGCCAAGGTGGGCCTGATGGGCATCCTCAGCGGCTACGAGACCAACGACGAGAACGCCTTGGAGGGTCTGCGCAAGCGCAACACCCTCGACAACAACAAGAAGGCCGCGAAGATTCTGAAGGACAACGGGATCATCAGCACCGGGATTTTCATGGTGCGCCCCGACTTCGACCACGACGACTTCGCCGCCCTCTACGACTACATCGAGTCCCTCGGGGTCGCGATTCCCCTCGTCACGATCCTCACGCCCCTGCCAGGCACCGAGATGTGGAAGAAGTACCGTGAAACGCTGCTCACCGAAGACTTCCGGCTCTTCGACCTGCTGCACGCGGTCACGCCCACGAAGTTGCCCCGCGAGGAGTTCTACAAGCAGTACGTGGCGTGGAAGCGCGTCGGTCGCACCAGCATGAAGGCATGGTTCACGGCGCGCACCATGGCGAAACGATGGGACTTCTACCTGCGGGCGCTGCCGAACTTCCCCGGCATGATCGTCAAGCGCGTGCGCTACCAGCGCATCCAGTTCGACTACCGCAGCTACCTGCGCGACGAGGCGGGCATCATCCGGACCAACGCTACGCCGGTGCGCCCCACCGAGGAGGCGGCCCTTGCAAGCAAGTGAGTTCCTCAAGGACCTCCGCCGCGAGGTGGAAACGCACCCTGCCGTGAACCACGTGTTCCTCATGCGCGTGGGGACGACCCCCTTCACGCGCGAGGACTACCGCGTGTTCGGGCTCAACCACTACCCGCTGGTGGGCACCTTCTGTCGCTACATGGAGCACCTGCTCCTCAATGCCCCCGACAGCGACAGCAAGAGCTGGATCGCCAAGGTGCTGGTCGACGAGTACGGCGAGGGCAGCGACGGCGAGGACCACGCCCAACTCTACCGGAAGTTCCTCACCGCCTGCGGCGTGGGTCCCGGCGAAGAGGACCGCGAGCCACTGGATCCCCGGGTGGTCGGTTTCATCAAGGAGCACCTGCGACTGGTCACCGAGGAGCCGTTCCTGGTGGGACTTGGCGCCCTCGGCCCGGGACACGAGTGGTCCATCCCCCGGATGTTCGTGCCCATCATCGACGGCCTGCGCCGCGCGGGCTTCTCGGAGCACGAGATCAACTACTTCACGCTGCACACCATCCAAGACCAGGACCACGGTCGCTGGCTGGAGGAGGCGCTCAACATCATGATCCGCACCCCGGAAGACGCGGCGATGGTCCGGCGTGGGGCGATGTTGTCGTTGCAGGCCCGCCTCCGTTTCTGGGACGGGGTGCAGGCGCGGGTGGTGCGCTGGCGGCAACCCGTGTCGCTCTGGGACGCCCCCGAGCGGCTCCGCGTGTGGGCCGCGCGGCACCAGCCCACCCTCGCGCAGGTGGCCCCCTCGCTGGGCATCAAGCTCGCCGCCTACCGGCCCCAGGTGCGGAAGTACGCGGGGCTCGAGGCCTAGGCGGCGGTGACCGGGGTGCTCCTCGCCAGCCTGGCCCTCGGCGCCCCGCTCTTGCAGAGCTTGCCCATCGGCACCGACCTCGGCACCTCGCCTACGCTGGTGCACGCCCGCGGCGGGTGGTGGGCCTACGGCTGTGTCGACGGCAGCGTGCACCTCTGGGAGTCCGCCGACGCGCGGACCTGGGTCGCCAAGGGGGCGGTGCTGGTCCCCAGCACCACCATCGACGCCGCCGGCACCTGCCCCGCCAGCGTGCTCGCCGACGCCGGCATCGACGGGCACGACTGGGGCATGTGGTACGCGGCGATCGACGCCGACGGCCAGGAGCGCATCGGCCTGGCGGTGAGCGACGACGGCCGCGCCTGGACGCCGCGGGGCACCGCCTACGACTGCGGCGGGGGCGCCTGCGGCAGCCCCGTGGCGATGCGGGTGGGGAAGTACCACATCTGGATCCACACCGAGGCAGACGGCGACGACGTGCGGCTGCGGGTTCACCACAGCGAAGACGGCACCACCTGGTCCACCGGCATCCCATTCCGCCTCCCGGGCGGCGAGACCGAGATCGACATCGCCTTCTACGAAGGGGGCTACCGCGTCCTGGCGGCCGGTGATGGGGGCGTGACGCTCTACGAGGGCGACGAGGTCGAGGGCCGACTGTCGACCGCCGCCCGGCTGGACGGCTGCTTCGCGGCCACGGGCGTTGCCCTGGCCCGCGACCCCGACGGCATCACCGACGCGACGGGCAGTTTCATCGGCCTCACCACGGGCGACGATACTCGCCTGCTGCTGTACGAACTCGACGAGGAGGCCGCCTCCTGCGACGACGACACGGGCGACACCGGCGTGGCCCCTTGCACCACGCCCGACTGCGACCCGGGCGACACGGGGACCGCCGGTTGCCCCGGTTGCGCCAGCCACGGCGCAGGCGTGCCACTGGCCGGGGCCGGGGCGGCCACGTTGCTCGCGCGGCTCGCCCGCCGGGGGCGGCAACGCTCCACAGTCCCGCCCCACGCGGGATAGCCCGGCCAGCCCCCGGAGCCCCCCGTGTTTTCCCGTTTCGCCATCGTCTACGGCGTCCTCGCGGGCGTGTTCCGCGTCCGCGTCGTGCCGCTGTTCCTGGTGTGGTTCTACCTGTCGCTACGCGTGGCGGTGTGGTTCTGGATGCTGGTGGATCGGGTGGTCTTTCCCCGGCTCGGGGGCACCGAGGTGAAGCGACCGATCATCATCGTGGGCAACCCCCGCACCGGCACCACGTTCTTGCACCGCTGGCTGGTCGACAACCGCTTCGGCGTGGGCCTGCAACTCTACCGGAGCCTCTACCCGTCGATCGTGATGCAGAAGGTGCTGCGGCCGCTGCTCCCGGTGTTGGAGAAGTTCAGCCCGGCGCGCTTCCACAACTCCGCCGCCCACGACACGAACCTGTCGTCCACGGAAACCGACGACGTCACGGTCTTCTTCCGCTACTTCGACGGGTTCTTCCTCTACGGTTTCTTCCTCGCCTGGGCGGAGGAGGACCACGTCCCACTCATCGACCCCGAGAAACGCGACACCACCGGCCGCGACTTCGACTGGCTGGAGGCGGTGTGGAAACGCAGCCTCGTGGCCCAGGGCGGCAGCCGCGTCGTGGCGAAACTCTTCTCCACCGGCCCGCGTGTCCCGGCGTTCTTAGCCCGCTTCCCCGACGCCCACATCCTCTACATGGTGCGCGACCCGGTCGACGTGATCCCCTCCACCTACAGCCTCGTCACCGGCGTGCTCGACAAGGCCTTCGGCTACTGGTCGCTCCCCGAGGCCACCCGCGCCCGCTTCAACGAGCGATTCTACCAGGCGCTGGTGATGCTCTTCAAACGCTTCCACGCCGACTGGGAGAGCGGCCGCATCGACCGCAAGCGCGTGATGGTGGTGAGCTACGACCGGATGATGCGGGACTTCGAGGGCCTGATGGACGAGATGATCCCCTTCTTCGACATGGATCCCTCCCCCGAGCAGCGCGCAGCCATCAAGGCCACCGCCGAGGCCCAGCGGGCCTACACGTCGAGTCACAAGTACAACTTGGAGAAGTACGGCCTCTCCGCCGAGCGCATCCGCGAGGACTGCGCGTTCGTGTACGAGACGTGGCTGAAGTAGCGGCTACCCCCGCACGCCACCCACGTAGGCCCGTGTGACACTTTCCTGCGGGTCCTCGAAGATGACCTGCGTGGGCCCCTGCTCGACGATGTAGCCGGCGCCTGCCCGCGCCCAGAACACCGCCGTGTGGTCGGCGAGTCGCCGGGCCTGGGCGAGGTTGTGGGTGACGACCACCACCGTGTAGCGCCCTCGCAGCGAGGCCACGTGGTCCTCCACCACGCCGCTGGACAGCGGGTCCAGGGCACTGCACGGCTCGTCGAGCAGCACCACCTCGGGCGACAGCGCCAGGGCCCGGGCAATGCAGAGCCGCTGTTGTTGTCCCCCGGAGAGCGCGAGGGCAGCTGAGTCGAGGCGGTCCTTCACCTCGTCCCACAAGCCTACCTCTTGCAGCGCTCCTTCCAGGCGCGACGCGCGCTCGTCGGCCCGGAGCCCGTGCTCCCGCATGGGGAAGTCGAGGTTCTTCCTTATCGACATCGGGAAGGGGTTGGGCTTCTGGAAGATCATCCCCACCCGGCGCCGGTGCCGCACGACGTCGATGTTGGCGCCCAGAACGTCGACACCATCCATCGTCACCGATCCCGAGACCGTCGTGCCGGGGACAAGCTCGTAGAGCCGGTTCAGGCACGAGAGGAAACTCGACTTGCCACACCCCGAGGGGCCCACCAGCGCCGTCACCGTCCCCCGGCGGAGGGCGAGCGACACGCCGGCGAAGGCGGGACGTGCCGAGTAGGACAGGCCGAGGTCGGTCGTGCGCATGGCCACGTCGACATCGATGTCGCCCGGGGTGGCCGCGGTGGCCGTCACGCGACCACCCAGCGGCGACGCATGCCCCGGCGAGCCCCGGCCACCACCCCGTTGATGCCAAGCAGGAGCAAGACCAGCACCAGCGCGCTGCTGTAGGCGTTGTCGTTGCCGCCCGGTACGTTCATCGAGAGGTCGTACACGTGCACCGAGAGCGCCCGGCCCGAGTCGAACCACGAGGAGGGCGCGCGGTCCACGTAGCCGCTGGTGAAGATCAGCGCGGCGGTCTCGGCCAACGCCCGGCCCACGCCGAGCACCAGGCCCGCGAGCAGGGCGGGGGCCGCAGCCGGGAGCACCACCCTGAGGAAAACGGCGAACCGGTCCAGGCCCAGGGCGGCCCCGCCGAGGCGCCACTCGGACGGCACCGCCGCGAACGCCTCCTCCGCCGTCCGCGCGAGGATCGGCAACACCATGCACGCCAGCGTGAGGCCCCCCGCGAGGATCGAGAAGCCCAGTCCCATGGCCTTGCAGAACAGGGCGTTGCCGAAGAGGCCGAATACGATCGAGGGCACGCCGGCGAGCACGTCGAGGCTGGCACGCGCCCAGCGGCGGGGGCCCAAGCCTTGGCTGGCACCCTCGGTGAGCCAAGCCGCCGTGCCCAGTGCCAGGGGCAGGCTGGCGGCAAGGCACACACCGAGGATCCACAACGTCGAGAGCACCACTGGTCCCACGCCGCCGGCGCGCCCGGCCGAGAGCACCGGACCGGTGAGGAATGCCCAGGACAAACCCGGTAAGCCCCGGGCAACCACGTCGAGGCAGAGCCACCCGCCAGCCAGCACGACCACGGTGGCCGACAGGAACGCCGCCACCACCAGCAGGCGGTCTCGGGCATCCCCGCGCCTAGCCACGCGGGCCGCCCCACCGGGTCGCCGCCGCGGCAAGCCCCGCCACCACCACCAGGAGCACCGTCCCGGACACGAACAGCGCCGAGCGGTGCAGTTCCATGGCGTAGGCCATTTCCAGCGCGATGTTGGCGGTCAGCGTCCGGACCGGGTCGAACACGCTCGTGGGCACGGCAACCACGTTGCCGCACACCATCAGCACCGCCATCGTCTCGCCGAGCGCCCGGGCTGCCGCGAGCACCACCGCGGCCAGCAGGCCGCCCCACGCGGCCGGCAGGCACACGCCCCAGAGCGTGGACCAGCGGCCGAGGCCGAGCGCGGCCGCCCCGCGCCGGTAGCCCTCGGGCACCTGGTCCAGCGCGTTGCCGAACAACAACGCCAACGTGGGCAGGATCATCAACGCGAGCACCAGCGCGCCCGCGAGCAGGCTGGCCCCCGGCGGCTCCCAGCGCGCGATCAACGGGACGATCGACACCAGTCCCCAGAGGCCGTAGACGACAGACGGCACCCCGGCGAGCACCTCCACCAGCCGACGAACCAGCACCCGGGGCCAGCGGGGACCCGGCAACTCCGCGAAGACCGCACAACCCAGGGCCACCGGGGCCGCGAGCAGCAGCGCCCCCGCCGAACTCAACAGGGTGCCGGCCACCATCGGCAGCAGGTTGTACTCGCCCGCGCTGGGCGTCCATGACCCCGAGGTGGCCCACGTCGCCACCCCCAGCGACCGGAACGCGGGCACCGACTCGCGCACGACGAAGATCACCGCCAGGCCGAGGACAGAGGCGGCCACGGCCGCCGCTGCGCCGCTGCCGCGGTCGAACAGCCACTCGCGAACCGGGGGCCGCCTCACCTCCAGGCCCGCGTTCATCCGCCGGGCGGCGCGTCGACGGGGACGAAGTACTGCCCCAGCACCAGGTCCGACTGGGCCTCGTCACACGCGAAGGTGATGAACGTCGACGCCAACCCGGCGGGCTCGCCGCGGGTGACGAGACTCAGGGGTCGTGACAGTGGGTAGCTGCCATCGGTGACGGTGCCAATGGAAGGGTCCACGCCGTCGAGCGACAACAACCGGATGGGCACGCCGTGATCGCGGTTGTAGGTGGCCGTGCCGATGCTGACGTATCCCACGGCGCCGGGGTTGCCGACCACCGTCTTGATGCCCTGCTCGTTGTCGCCGATCACCACCGACGGCTTCACCGCCGCCGCGTCGAGCGCGAAGAACGCGAGGAACAACTCCAGCGTGGACCGGCCCTCGGCCTTGTGGACGACGGTGATCGGCCCGGGGGCGCCTGCCACGTCGGCCCAGTCGGTGGTGCTCCCGGTGTAGATCGACCGCACCTGGTCGCGGCTGAGGGCGGCCACGGGGTTGCTGGCGTGCACGACCATCGCGATGCCGTCGAGCGCCAGCGTCGTGAACACCAGGCCCTCGGGGTCCCCGGACTTCTGGGCCCGCGAGGCCATGCCCACGTGGGCCAGGCCCTGGACCACGTCGGCCACGCCGCGGCTGCTGCCGCCGGTTTGCACGTCGACCCTCGTGCCGGGGTGGGCAGACTCGAATCGGCGAGCGATCTCGCCCACCAGCGGGGCGACGGTGCTGCTGCCGGTGATCACCAGGTTCTGCGCCGCCGGTCCGGCAGTCGGGTCGCAGGCGAGCAGGGCGACGAGGGGGAGGAGGGTCGTCATATGCAGCGCGCCGCATAACTCACGAGGCCCGCAAGGCTACTCCACGCACACCCGGCAACAGCCCAGTTCGACGGTGGGCGCGTCGTCCAGGTGTGGGCGGACCTGCTCCGACAGGCCGTACACCACCCGCCGCCCCTGCCGTTGCCGCGTGAGCACGCCGAGGTGGTGCAGCGCCGCGAGGTGCCGGGAGGTGGAGTACTGCTTCATCCCCAGTCGCGAGGTGATCTCGCCCACCGAGAGGGATCCCTCACGGAGCACCGAGATGATCCGCAGTCGCGCGGGCTCCGCGAGCGCCCGGAGCACAGGCGCGCACTCGTCGGCGGTGAGGATCGGGAGTTGCACGGTCACCGCGTAACCCCTGGTCTACTCGGACCCCGTCCACACGCAGAAGTTGTCGAACCACACCCCGCCGTCGTTGTCGTTGCTGTACACCCCCACCACGCCGGGGCCACTCCCGGCGAGTCCCGGGACGGTGGCCGCGAGCACCACGCTGCCGTTGACGGTCACCGCCACGTCGTCGCCATCGACGGCCACGCTCCAGGTCACGAAGCTCTTGTCGTCGGGCCAGTAGAGGTCCGCCGAGCTGTCGGCTACGTAGGGCGTGCAGCCGCCGCTGGTACACCAGGACAAGTCCATGCCGCCGGTGGGCGAGTAACGCCCGTAGTAGCCCTGGGGGTCGTCCCAGCGCGCCACCCAGGCCTCCTCGCCGTTGACCTGCCAGGCGATGCCGGTGAGGTCGTTGGCGTTGGCCGTCCACGCCGTGTCGACCTGGATCATGAAGCGGCCGGACCGGCCTAGGTCCCCGACGTAGGCGATGCCCGCGTAGCTGCCGTGTCGGCCCTCGGTGAGCAGCCCGTCCTCCACGTACCACTCGCCGGTGCCGGTGTAGGACCAGCCGTCGAAGTCGTCGAACGGCGTGCAGTAGGCCTCCTCGAAGCCGTCGGGGGCCGTGTCCTCGGGGCCGGTGTCGACCGGACCGGAATCGGCGGGGGCGGTGTCGTGCGTGTCTGCGGGGCGCGCCGAGTCGCCAGCGAGGTCCAACGAGTCGATCCCCTTGGCGTACTCGTAGTCGGAGCAGGCGAGCAGCAACAACATACGGGCAGCCTAGCTCAGTCGCGGTTCCGCGTCGCGCGCGGCTCCGGACCCTACCCGGCGAGCCCGGCCAACGTCACCTGGGGCCCGGAGTTTGCAAGCGGCTGGCATCCATGTCGCGACGGTGATGCATAATCCTACCGTGCTGCTCGCCCTGGTCAGCGCCGCCTCAGCCCAGCCGCTCTGCGACGCGGCCATCGACATCGGCTGGCGCGAGGTGGAGGGCGCGCTGGTGGAGCCGCGCGCGCCGGTGGACTACCACGTGGACCTCGAGGCCCTGCAGTTGCTCGGCCGGGTGGTCGACGCGCTGCAGGCCCGGGAGATCCGTGTCGTCATCGCGTTGGTGCCCGAGCGCACGCACACGGTCCTCGCGAGCAGCCCGGGCGAGATCACGTCGCCGCGTTGGTTGGCCGAGGAGCGGCCGTACCAGGCCGCCCTGGCTTACTTCCGTGACCACGGGGCGCTGGCCCCGGACCTCGGCCTCGTGGCGCGCCAGGCCCAGTCTGCCGGGGTCGACTTCTTCCGGCCCGACGACGGGCACTGGTCTGGCGACGGGGGCGCGGCCGCCGCCGAGGTGCTCGCGGCGGCGCTGCTCGACGAACGGCCGTGGACCTGGGCCGGCAGCACCCCCACCGACCTCGTCGTCCGGACCCGCCCCGACCCAGACCGGTCCGGGTGGCACCGGAAGGAACTGGAGAAACTCTGCGGCGACGCGGGGGTCGACCCGCCGGCGCTCAAGACGATCCGCGCGCGCACGCCCCCGCTCGGGTCCGAGTCCTTGCTGGGCGAGTTGCCCCCGGCGCCGGTGGTGGTCGTGGGGTCGAGCTTCGCGCGACCCGGCTCCGGCTTCCCCCAGGCGCTCGCCGCGGCCCTCGACGCGGACGTCCTCACCGTGGCGATCGTCAGCGGCCGGGTGGTCACCCCACTGCGCGCCTGGCTGGCCAGCGCGGACCTCGAGCACGCGAAGCCCGAGGTGCTCGTGTGGATCCTGCCCACCCACCACCTCTTCGCCCCCGCCGCACCGCCGCAAGCTTCGCTGCACCGCGGCACGGGGTTCCGGCTCCTCTTGCCGATGCTCGACGGCGGCTGCGCCGACGACAACACCGTCCGCCAACTCGCCGCCCGGGGGAACGCCTCGCTCTTGTCCACGGCCGACCCGCCCCTGCCCTCCCGGGGACACTATCTCCAGTTCGACGGCGGCAACGCCCTGTATGCCCGCTTCGGGCTGGAGGTCGACTACGCCGACGGCACCCGGGAGGTCGTGGAGTTCTCGCCCGACGAGCGCCTGGGCGCCGTGGGGAGCTTGGCCTTCGAGCTACGGCAAGACACCGCCGCCGAGGTGGTCGCCATCCGGACGACGGCCACGCCACGGGGCGGCCTCGAGGGATCCACCATCCGCGCCTGCCGCTACCGGGACCACTAGCCGGTGCGGCGCCGCCGGGCCGCCGCGAGGGCGAGCGCGGCGGCCAGCGCCCCGGCTGGCGACCCCGCCGCGCCGTTGCAAGCGCCGCACTCCTCGGGCAGGGTGCCGGGCTCGTCGACGTCGTAGCCCTGGTCGGTGTCGTCCGCCGGTTCGGTGTCGCCGTCGTCACTGTCGCCGGTGCCCGTGTCGCCGCTCCCGGGGTCGGTGCCGCCGGTGTCGCCGGTCCCCGTGTCGACGTTGCCGGTGTCGCCGGGGACCTCGTCGTCGGCCAGCCAACCCTCCACCAGCCCGATGGTGTCTTCCTCGGTGTAGCGCTCGCCGAAGCTGATCATCCACGCGTCGTCGTCGTCGGCCGCCCCGGCCTCGATCAGCAACTCGCCGGTGATGGGCGAGGCGTAGAGCAGGTCGAGGTGCGACAGGTTCGCGACGTGGCTGTCGACGATGGAGGCGCCCCGACCGGTGAGCCGCGTCCCGGCGCTGGCGCTGTCGACGAAGACCAGCCCGTCGGACTCGCCGGTGATCTCGCCGATCACCAGCGCACCGGACAGCACCCCCTGGAGTTCCTCCTCGCTGAGCCCCTGCGCCATCATCCCCTCCCCCACCGCGCTGGCCACGATGTCGGCCCAGGTATCGCGCTGCGCGGCGCCCAGCTCCGCCCAGGCCTCACCGAAGTTGGCGGTGGCCCAGTCGTCGTAGCCGTTGGGCATCACGGGGTTGTTGCCCGCCAGCAGGAAGATCTCCACGCTGGGGTCGATCCCGTTTTGCGACAACGCGGCGAGGACGCCGCCCCCCGCCTCGACCACCGCGTCGATGCCGGCGCTGTGGGTGTAGTACCCGTAGCCACCCTCGTAGGTGGTGTACCAGTCGGGCTGGTAGCTGTACAGGCCGAGCCAAGACAACGACCCCGGCAGTGGGTGGCTCGACTGCCGGGCGTACATCTGGCGGTGACCGGGGAACAAGTCGCCGTCCTCCGCTAGGAAGTCCTGCCCGCTGAGGTCCTCGGACACCCAGGAGGTGGCGGTGCCGTAGGGGTAGTAGCTGTCCCAGGCCGACGGGGAAAATGCACTGTCGGCGTCGAGTGACAGGTAGTTGCCCATCGTCCAACGGAAGGCGGTGTCGATGCCGGTGAGCGGCGTGGCGATGAGCACCAGCCGGCGGATGTCGCCCTGGTAGGGGGTGCCCACGCTGTCGTAAGCGCCGCCGTCCCACTGCGCGCCGCCGCCGTTGGAGGCGTAGATCGACGCCGCGATGCCCCCCTTGGAGTGGGCCACCACGTCGACCACCGTGGCTCCGGTCCGGGCCTTGATCCGCGCGATGGCGTCGGCCACCTGCTCGGCCTGCTGGTACACGTCGCCGTGCGGGTGTGCGAAGGTGAGCGCGTAGACCGGCCGCCCGAGGATGTCTTCGTGCCAGGCCATGGTGATGAAGCCACGGGAGCCGTTGTCGCCCGCGCCCGGCACGAAGAGGATCGGCGTGCCGCTGGCGACCGCCGCGCTGGGGCCCACGTGCAGCAGGAAACTGGAGGTGTGCGGCGTCGGCGTGCCGAAACAATCGGCGATGTAGGGCGCCCAGCTCGCCGCGTCGGGCCAGGCCGTGACGCTGTTGTACTCGCCACGCCCGAACAGGGTGCGGTCGGGGTCCTCGTGGCGCTCGATGGCGCTCCAGAGCCGCACCGTCCCCTCGAGGTCTTCCACTTCCTTGCCAGTGAACACCGCAGCGGGGCTGGTCGGGTCGAAGCCCGGGGTGGCCAGGGCGAGGGCGATGGTGACGATCATGGCAGGAACTCCTCGAGCGCGGCGTTGAACGCCCGGGGGGCATCGTGGTGGACGGTGTGCCCCGCGCCATCGACCATCACCAGGCGTGAGTGGGGGATGGTGCGGTGGGCCCGCTCGGCAATGGTGCGGGTCCGGCCGCCGGTGAACACAGGGTTGGGGATCATGCGATCCTCGCTGCCATACACGATCAGCGTGGGAGCCGCGATAGCCGCGGCACGGGCGCCCACGGGGAAGTCGAGCATGCCGGCGACGGAGCGCGCCACCGCCACGCTGGTCCCGGCGAACCGGGGCGACAAGCCCAGGCGCACCCGCTCCTGGATGAGGCGCTCCACGCCCTCGTCGTGCTGGTTGAACACCATCGCCACGAAGTTGGCCCGGACTTGCTCCTCGCTACTCTCCATGGCGCGGCTCTCGGTCCAGAATGACTTCACGAAGCTGGCCGTTCCCGGCGAGAAGTCCTCGAAACCCGCCGGTGCGCTGAGCACGAGGCGGCCCACCCTCTCCGGGTGCCGCAGCGCCAGTTCCATCGCCACCTGGCCCCCCATCGAGTGCCCCACGACCGAGGCTTGGTCGAGGCCCACCGCGAACATCCACTCCGCCACCACGTCGGCGTACCAGGGCGGTGTGCAGGGCGCGTCGGGGCGCGACGAGGCGCCGTAGCCCGGCAGGTCCAGGGCCAAGACGCGGTGGTTCTTGGCCAGCGCCTCCACCTGGTGCTCCCAGAAGCCCATGTAGGACGACAGGCCGTGGATCAGCACGACCGGGCTGCCCTCACCCCCGCTGTCGATGAAGGCGATGTCGAGGTCGCGGACGCTGGTGTGCTGCACGGGCAGCGGGGTCCACAAGTCCTCGGGCTCGATGGCGCCGAGTGGCGCGTACCGGGGAGCGCAGGCCAGGAGCGCGAGCATCGCGGCGTTGATCATCCGAACACCAACCAGTCAAAGGAGAACAACACCGTCCACGGGTCCTCGGGGAGGGCAGTCCCGACCACACCCGCCCCCGCGGCCGAGACCGTCAAAAGTGGGAAGACGCGGCCATACACCCGGCCGTTGAACTCGGTGCCGAGGGC
The DNA here is from genome assembly GCA_964359125.1 of uncultured Klebsiella sp. Lineage (GTDB taxonomy): Bacteria > Myxococcota_A > UBA796 > UBA796 > SXON01 > SXON01. The sequence goes on from CAYHRZ010000030.1 coordinate 18,800, forward strand.
CGAGGCCGAGGCCGAGTAGGCCTGGGCAGCGCCGAGCGTCAGGCCCAGCCGGTTGGGCACCGGCTCGTAGCCGAGGCTGGTCGTCATCGCGACCAGCCCCGCGCCCCTGCCCGACACGTCGGGCACCACCGAGATGGCGCGGTTGATCGACCCGGGATCGGGAAAGAGAAGGTAGGTGCCGTGGGTCGACGGCAACGCGCCGACGATGCCCCAGCTATTCGCGGTGAGCACGCCGGTGTAGGTGCTGTCGCCGTCGGTGTCGCCCGTGCTGTACAGCGCCTCCAGGCGGAGCACCGATCCCTCCCCGGCCGCGTAGCGCCAGCGGCCCTCGACGTCGACCAGCGCACCGCTCACGCCGATGTCGCCGTGGTCGGCCACGTAGATCTTCCCAAGGTTGGCCACCACCACCCCGTGGACGCCGACCGGCCCGGCGTCCAGGGCCGCGTTGTAGCCATAGTCCAGGCCCACCCAGCCGACGTCGGCGTCGACCTCCGGGGTTGGCTCGTCGGGCCCTGTCCGGAAGTCCAGGCGCGGGCCACCCTGCATCTCGGAGAGCGCCGACGAGGGACCCGAGCCGATGATGCCGGCCTCCCCACCCGCGCGATCCCGGAGGAACCAACCGTGCAGCCCCACCCGCGTGGCGTGGGCCGGCGCGAGTTGCACGTCGGCCACCAAGAGCGACACGTCGTCGCCCGAGGCGAAGGCCTGCTCGTAGAGCGTGAACCCGCCGAGCCGGTAGCGGAGCACCTCCGCGCCGGCGGCGCCGAACCGGCCGTACGCAGACACGCCCGCGGCCTCGCTGCCGAAGAACATCAAGCGTCCTCCACTGCGGACCAGGTCGTCGAGGCGGGAGCGCGCGGGGTCGTTGACGCCGTCGCCCACGAACTGCAGGCCCACCACCACCGTGTGCCCCTCGACGGCTTCCACGCGGGCGTCGAGGCGACGGGTCTGCACGTTGACCGAGTCGGCGCCGAAGGCCCCGCCCGTGTTGCCCCCGGTGCCATAGGAGGAGTCGCCAAAGGCGAAGTCGATCTCGAAGGCGGCGTCGAGCGCGGCGCGGCCGTCGAGGACCGCCGGGGCGTAGGTGAAGAAGGCGCCGAGTCGCTCTTCGGCGAAGGCCCCGGTGTCGGTGCCCGTCGTCGTGGAGTTCGTCCCGCCCAACTCGCCGATCACCTGCCCGTTCACGAGGGGGTTGGTGGTGACCACGTTCGTGAGGGTCGCACGCGTGGAAAAAAGGCCGAGAAAGCGCAGGCCCACGTCGCCCGGGGCGGGCGCGGGCGCCACCTCGGCGGCACGGGCCTCGGCGGGCAGGGTGCCGTCGTCGGCAATGGCCGGCGCGGGCGCGACCAGGGCCAGGAGGAGGGCGGGCGCGGGCATCAGTCCTGCCGCCGGTAGGTTTGCACGTTCGCGCCGGCCTCGAGTTGGGGGCCCGACGAGGAGCCGAAGCCCTCACTGGGCGTAGGGGGCGAGTAGCCGTAGTCGGGCTCGACGATCACCACCTCGTAGGTGAGCTTGCTGCCTTCGACCTCGTAGATGCCCTCGGATCGCGCCGTCGAGGGGGTGGTCTGCGAGAGCACGATGCTGGCCGGGGTGGTGCGGGTGTCGACGGTGTAGGTGCCCGCGAAGGTGGTGTCGGTGCCGTCAGGTTCGGTCGCAACGACCGTGAAGTTCCCGTTGGACCGGAAGTCGGCGGTGATGTGGTCGAAGTACGGCGCGAACAGTTCGCTGAGATCCTCGCCGTCGCTCAGCCAGTCGCCCACGATGCTGTCGGCGTCGGCGTCCGCGTCGGTGTCCGCGTCGGTGTCCGTGTCGGTGTCCGTGTCGGTGTCCGTGTCGGTGTCCGTGTCGGTGTC
>CAYHRZ010000031.1:0-15098 GCA_964359125.1 uncultured Klebsiella sp.
GACCTCGGCATCGACTCCATCAAACGGGTGGAGATCCTCTCCGCCGTGCGCGAGAAGGCGCCGGACCTGCCGGAGCCCGACGCAGAAACCCTCGGACGGCTGCACACGCTCGGGCAGATTGTAGAGGTGCTAAGCCCTTTTGTCCAAGCCCCCCCGACGAGGGGGGGCAAGCAGCCCAGCCCGCCGCCAAGTGAGCCGCTGGCGCCGATCACCGGGCCCGCTCTCCAACGCCTAGACCTCGCGCTCGTCCCCGTCGTCCCCGGCCCGCCCCGGGCCTTGCCGCCGATCACCGTGGTGGGGGGCGACGACACCGGCGCGCTCGCGGAAGCGCTCCGGGCACGGGGCGTGGATGCACGACTCGGCGCCGCCTCGGCCGACCGCGGCGTGATCTTCGTAGCCGACGAGCAGGGCGCCCCCGCCGAGGAGCAAGTGCGCGCCGCCTTCGTGGCCGCGCGCGGCGCGCGACTCGACGAGCACGGCGCCTTCTGCATCGTGAGCCGCCTTGGTGGGCGGTTCGGACTCGATGGCAACGGGAACCCTAGTTTCGCCGGGTTGTACGGGCTCGCCAAGACGGTGGCCCTGGAACACCCGGCCGCCCGCGTGCGGGTGGTCGACGCCGAAGGGGCCACGAGCGCCGAGGCGATCGCCGATGCGCTCGTGGCGGAGGGCCCCCTCGAACTGGGCATGGCGGGGTCGGGTTTCCATTCCCCGATGAGCGTGGTCGTCCCCACGCCGCACCGCCGCACCGCGCTGGGTCCCACCGACGTGGTGGTGGTCAGCGGCGGGGCCCGGGGCGTCACGGCGGCGTGCGTGATCGAACTCGCCGTCCGGACGCAGGCGCGGTTCGTTCTCCTGGGGCGCTCGCGAATCGACAACCCGGAGTCGGGGCCCGTCGCAGCGGCCCACGACGAACCCGCGCTCATGCGCCTCCTCGCCCCCTCCGCGGCCTCACCCGCCGCGTTGCGCAAGGAGGTCGCCGCGATCCTCGCGGCCCGCGAGGCCAACGCCACCGTCCAGGCCGTCCACGCGGCAGGGGGCCAGGCGATCTACCTGCCCTGCGACGTGGCCAGCGAGGCGAGCGTCGCCGCCGCGCTCGAGACGGCCCGGTCCACCCTCGGCCCGGTCACCGGCGTCGTGCACGGCGCCGGCGTCATCCACGACCGGCGGGTGAAGGACAAGACCGACGCGCAGTGGGACGCGGTGTGGTCGACGAAGATCGACGGCGCCCGAGCGCTCCTGGCCGCCACCGAGGGCGACGAGCTCAAGGTGCTGTGCTTCTTCTCCTCGGTCGCCGCCCGCAGCGGCAACGTGGGACAGGCCGACTACGCCGCTGCCAACGAAGCGCTGAACCGCATGGCGGCCCGCGAACAGGCACGTCGCCCTGGCTGCGTGGTGAAGTCGATTGGGTGGGGCCCCTGGGAGGGCGGCATGGTGACGCCCTCGTTGGCGAAGCAGTTCCACGCCCGCGGGATCGCCCTCATTCCGCTCATCGACGGCGCCCGCGCCTTCGTCGACGAGCTCGGCGCGCCCGCACCTGGGATCACCGGACCGACGGAGGTGGTGATCGGCGGGCTGCTCGCCGATACCAGCAACACGCCTTCCTTGCGCCGGGTGAGCCAGCGCGACTACCCGTTCCTCCGCGACCACAGCGTGGCCGGGAAGCCCGTGGTGCCCGTGGTCCTGGCCGTGGAGTGGTTCGCGCAGCGCGCCCGCGAGTTGAGCCCATCCCGCTTCGTCGTGGCGGTGGAGAACGTGCGCGTGCTCAATGGCATCACGCTGGCCGACTTCGATGGCGAGGGCGACTTGCTCGCCATCCACACCACCGCCACGAGCGCGGCGGGCTACAGCTTCGAACTGCGCGGCGGGGGCACGGTGCACTACCGGGCCAGCGTACGGCTCGCCGATACGGCGCCGGTATCGCCAGCCACCCCGGACACGGTAAAACTACCATCCTACAAGCACTCTGCTGATACAATCTACGATCGCCTGCTGTTTCACGGGCCGGGATTCCAGGTGATCAGGGCGGTGGAGGGACTGTCGGCCGACGCGGCGGGTGCGGCACTGCGGACCACGGGCGACGCGGGTTGGCCCACCGACGGGTGGCTCACCGACATGGCGGCGGGCGACGGCGGGTTGCAACTGGCGGTCCTGTGGGCGCGGCAAGCGATGAGCGGGGCCTCCTTGCCAACCGGCATCGGGAGCTACCGCCCGTACGGGCGTCCGGCCCCGGGCCCGGCGCGGGGCGTCTTGCGCGGTCGGAAACTGGAGGGCAAGCGCTCGGTGTCCGACGTCAGTCTCGTCGACGCCAGCGGACGCGTGTACGCGGACATCGAGGGCGTCGAACTACACGCCCTCCCCGGCGGGGAGTACCCCGGCAAGGCCGGCGAGTAGCGGCCCGTGCGGACGCCCATCGCCATCACCGGCGCGGGCTGCGTGCTGCCCGGCGCGCCCGACCTGGCGAGTTTCACTCGCTTGGTGCTCGACGGCGCGAGTGCCGTGGGGGCGCCGCCCGAGGGTCGGCTCGGCGTGCCGAATGCGCGGGTCCTGGGCCATGGTCGGGACCAGGCGTGGTCGCTCGCCGGGGGCTACGTGGAGCGCTTCGTGCCTCGGCTCGAGGGCCTCGGGGTGCCCGACCTGGAGCGGCTGGATCCGCTCGTTCACTGGCTCTTGCACTGCAGTCGCGAGGCCTTGGGGGGCACCGCGGTGCCCAGGACCGGCGCGGTCTTCGGGAACCTGTCCTTCCCCAGCGACGGCATGGCCCGGTGGGCCGAGGGCCTCTCTCGGGGCACGGACCCCGGGGACCCCCGGAACCACTTCATGTCGGGGCTTCCCGCCGCAATCGTGGCCGAGGCCCTGGGGCTCGACGCAGGCGCGTGGTGCCTGGACGCGGCCTGCGCCTCGTCGATCTACGCGATCAAGTTGGCTTGCGACGCACTCGAGTCTGGCCGCGCCGACCGGATGCTGGCCGGCGCGGTGCAGCGTGCCGACACGCTCTTCCTGCACGTGGGCTTCTGCCAGCTGGGCGCCATGTCGAAGAGCGGGCAGAGTCGCCCATTCCACGAGGAAGCCGACGGCCTGGTCCCCGCGGAGGGGTGCGTGGTGTTCTCGCTGCGTCGGCTCGACGACGCGCTGCTTGGCGACGAGCCGATCCTGGGCGTGATCCGCGGGGTGGGACTGAGCAACGACGGGCGTGGGCGATCGTTGTTGGCCCCCTCCTCGGAGGGCCAGCAACGCGCCATGCGCACGGCACTAGCCGACGCCGAGGTCAGCCCTGATACCGTACAACTCTTCGAGTGCCACGCCACCGGAACCCCCACCGGCGACCGCGTGGAGGTCGACAGCCTCCGTGCCGTCTACCCGGGTGGGGCGCTCGGCTCGCTCAAGTCGAACCTCGGTCATCTCATCACCACCGCCGGCGCAGCGGGTTTGCTCAAAGTCCTGGTCGCGATGCGGGCCCACGTCATGCCGGCCACCCTTCACGCGGACACTCCGATCGCGGGGCTGGGTCCTTTCGAACTTCTTTCTGCGTCGAGGCCGTGGGCGCCCGGCCCCGCCGGGGTGCGCCGGGCCGCCATCAGCGCCTTCGGCTTCGGCGGCAACAACGGCCACCTCCTCGTCGACGAGCCACCACCCCGCCCAGCGCATCCTGCGGCGCAACACCAGCGAGCCGTCACCGCACGCCCGCCCCTGGCCGTGCTCGCGATGGTGGATCACCGGGGCGCGAGCGAGGCCACCCTGCCGATCGAGGGCCTGCGCTTCCCGCCCGCCGACCTCGCAGCCTCCCTTGCCCAGCAGGCACTGGCGCTCCAGGCCGGTCGAGACGCATGGGAACAGGCCAACCTCTCCCTCCACCGGGACCGCGTGGGCGTGTACTTCGGCATGGCCTGCGATGGCCTGGTCACCCGCTGGGGCCTGCGATGGCGGATGATACACGGTGACACACCGGCGAGTGTATCACCCGACGCGCTCGCGCCTCCGCTGCGGGCCGAGCACGTGGTGGGCACCATGCCCAACATCGTCGCCAACCGGCTGGGCGTGCAGGTCGACGCGGCCGGGCCCGGCTTTACCCTCTCCGCCGAGGAACTCTCGGGGCTACGTGCGCTGGACGCGGCTTGGGACGCCCTCGCGCGGGGAGAGATCGACGCGGCGCTGGTGGGCGCGGTGGACGTGGCGGAGGATCCCCGAGCCGTGGCCGCCCGCCGGGCCCTCGGCAAGCACGCGGAGGTCGAGGGCGCCGTGGTGGTGTTGGTCGTCGCCCGCCTAGGCCCGGCGAACGAAGCGCGGGCCCGCGCGGTGCTCGCGGACGACGTCGAGGCGCCGGTGGTCGTTCCCCGTCCACCACGGCACGGCGCCGCCGACGCGTTGGTGGCCCTGGTCGACGTCATCCACCGGGACAGCGCAGCGGTGCTCCAGGTGCAGGCGATCGGCGGCCAGGTCTCGACGATCGGTGTGCGCTCGGGCTCACGCCGCCCCTTGCCGAGGCCCTCCCCGGCGCCAGGGGCATGCGTGCGGGTCCCCGTGCTGGTTCCCCTGCCCGACCTCTCCCGCGCCCGGACGGCCCCCATGCAAGGCACGCGCCTCCCCCGCCCACCGGCGCTGGTCCCGACGTCGATCGCGCGCCCCAAGCCGGTCACCGTCCCGGCGGTCCCCGCGGCCCCCGCGACCCCCGAGCCATCGGCCAACGCCGAGGGCGCCGGCGCCGGCGCCGCCGCGGCCTACAGCCAGTGGCGCAACGCCGTCGTCAACAGCCACGCCTCCTACCTGGAGCAGCAGGCCCGCCTCCACGCGAGCTTCATGGCCACGCACGCCGGGATGGCGCAGCGGATGGCCGCCGTAGCGCAGGGAGGGCTCCCGCCGCCCGGGGACCTGGCGCCGCCCCTCGCCGCTCCTGCACCCGCCGCCGTCGCAAGGCGGCCGACCGTCGTCGCCCACCCAACCACGCCGCCGGCGCCGGCACCGCTCCGTCCCGTCCAGACGGACGCCCCCCGGCTCGCACCACCGGCCGCGCCCCTGCCGCCGCCCGTCACTGCGCTGCCGAGCGTCGTCCCCGGCCGTTTCGAGCTCAGCCGCGCCGAGTTGGAGATGGGCGCGGTGGGCTCGATCAGCACGATCTTCGGTCCCGACTTCGCCGAGCTCGACGCCTACACCCGGGTCGTGCGGATGCCCACGCCGCCCTTGCTCCTCGCGGACCGCGTGCTGGACCTCGATGGCCCCGTCCGCGTGCTCGGCAAGGGGAGCATCGTCACCGAGACCGACATCGGTCCCGATGCCTGGTACCTCCACGACGGGCGCATGCCCGGCGGCCTCATGATCGAGTCGGGGCAGGCGGACTTGCTGTTGGGCAGCTGGCAAGGCATCGACTTCCTCAACCGGGGCGAGCGCATCTACCGCCTCCTCGGTTGCACGCTCACCTACAAGGGCGAGCTGCCGCGCGTGGGGGAGACCCTCCGCTACGACATCCACATCGACCAGCACGCCAAGCTCGGCGACGTGCGGATGTTCTTCTTCCGCTACGATTGTCACGTGGGCACCAGCCCCCGCCTGGTTGTCCGCGAGGGACAGGCAGGGTTCTTCTCCGACGCCGAGCTCGCCGCCAGCGGCGGCGTCATCTGGGACGCGGCCTCGCACGACCCGGGGCCGGGACAGGCCGACCCCCACGTCGCCGCCCTGGGCCGCGCCGACCTGGACCGGGGCGCGCTAGAGGCCTTCGCGGCGGGAAACCTCGAGTCCGCCTTCGGGCCGGCCTTCGCACGGGCGCACACCCACACCTGGACACCACGGGTGCCGGGCGACCGGATGCTCATCCTCGACCGGGTGCACGTCGATGCCGACGGCGGCCCCTGGGGTCGCGGCTACCTGCGCGGCGAGCTCGACATCCACCCGGGGCTGTGGTTCTTCCAGGGCCACTTCCACAACGACCCCTGCATGCCGGGCACGCTGATGTTCGACGGCTGCCTGCAGGCAATGTACATCCTGCTGGCGGCCAGCGGTTACACCCTGCACCGCGACGGGTGGCGCTTCGAGCCCGCGAAAGACATTACGTTCAAGCTACGCTGTCGCGGACAGGTGATCCCCAGCAGCAAGAAACTGACATACGAGATTTTCGTCACCGAGCGCGTGGCCGGGCCCGTTCCACGGCTGGTGGCTCAGGTCCTGTGCACGGTCGACGGCCTGAAGTGTTTCCACGCCGACCCGCTGGTGGTGGAACTGGTTCCCGACTGGCCGTTGTCGCGACCCGCGTTCGCGCGGCACCTCGCGGTCACCGAGCCGACGGCGGCCTTCGGTTGGAAACAGATGCTCGCTTGTGCCTGGGGCAGGCCCACCGACGCCTTCGGCACCATGTACGCCGACTTCGACGGTGTGCGGAAGGTGCCGCGGCTGCCCGGCCCGCCGTACCACTTCATGTCGCGCGTGGTGAACACCACCGGCGAGATGGGAAGCAAGACGGCTGGTTGTACCGCGCTGGTGGAATACGACGTGCCGCCGGGCGCCTGGTACTTCGCCGAGAGCGCGCACCCGGTGATGCCCTGGGCAGTGCTGCTCGAGGCGGCGCTGCAGCCCTGCGGGTGGCTGGCGTCGTGGAGCGGCTGCGCCGTCGGACCGGACGACTTCCTGTTCCGCAACCTGGACGGCACCGCCACGATCCACCGGGAAGTGACACCCGGCACGGGGACGCTGCGGACCACGAGCGCCCTGAAGCGGGTGTCGAAGTCCGGGGGAATGATCCTCGTCACGTTCTCGGTACAGGTGGTGTCGAGCGCGGGGCCCGTCGTCGACATGGACACCGTCTTCGGCTTCTTTCCCCCGGAGGCCTTCGTCAACCAGGTGGGCGTGGGCTCCACCGAGCAGGAGCGCGCACGCATCGTCGAGCCCGGCACCCCGGTGCCCTGGCCCGAGTCGCCCTCGCTGGGCCGTGATCGCCTCCGGATGCTCGACCGCGTGTTCCGCCTCGGCGGCGACCGCTACCGAGCCGAGAAGGATGTATCACCAAAGGATTGGTTTTTCGCGGCACACTTCTACCAGGATCCCGTCCAGCCCGGCTCGCTCGGCATCGAAGCCCTGGTGCAATTGCTCCAGGTGGCGATGGTCGACCTCGGCCACTGTTCCGGGCTGAGTCGCCCACGCTTCGAGCCCACGGCGAGCGGCGAAGCCCAGACCTGGAAGTACCGCGGGCAGGTGGTGCCGGAGAATCGCCTCATCCAGTCCGACATCCACGTGCTCGAAGTGCGCCATGAAGCGGGCGCCGTGCTCTGCGTCGCCGAGGGCGCCCTGTGGGTCGACGGCAAGCGCATCTACGCCATGCCCAGGTTCGCGGTCCGCGTCCGCGAGGACGATCGCCCCGCTACGGTCCGGCTGGCTTGCCCACTGGATCACCGCCCCACCTGGACGCTGCCCGCCGCACCGATGATGTCGATGGCGCTGGCCGCGTTGTCGCACGGCGGCGGCACGGCCCTGGTCGACGGAATGGCCCGCCGCTGGCTCACGTGGATCGACGAGTCACCGGTCGACGTGCCGGTGGGTATCGAGGACCAACAGGTGTGGCTCGGCGAGCGCGAGGCGCCCTACTTCACCGCACGTCTCGCCGCCGCAGCCGTCGTGCCGGAACCCAGCACGGGCGGGGTGGGCACGCCCACCGACGGCTCCGAGCTATACGAGAGCGGCACCCTCTTCCACGGGCCCGGTTTCCACGCGGTCGAGCGCATCGTGGCCCGAGGGGCGTGGGGCGCGACGGTGGTGCTGCGGCCCGGGCTGCCGCCCGACGTGCTGCTCGACGGGATGACCCACGCCATCCCCCACGACGACATCACCGCCTGGTTCCCCGGGCTCCCGCCGAACCGCGCCGCCTACCCCGCGCGGCTCCTCCGCCTGGACCTTCTCGGGGCCCTCCCCGCGGGTGCCTCACGGGTGGAACTGCGTCCGCTGGGGGCTGACAACGGTCGCCCCCGGGTAGCGGCGTGGCTGTACGACGCCGAAGGCACCACGCCCGCCGCGTACTTCGAACTCGAGGAAGTCCTGCTGCCGAAGGGACCCATCGGTGCGGCGGAACCCGCCGCGCGCCGAGCGTTCTTGATGGGGCAATACACGCCCGGTGTATCGCTGTCGCAGGGGGGGCCGGAGGGGGCCACCATCTCGGCCAGCGACGTCAAGCTCAGCGACTGGCTCCCCGGGACCGTGGCGGCGGTGTATGGCAGCGACGAGCCGAAGGTCATCCTCGCCAAGGAGGTCGCGAGTGCGGCGCTCGGCGTGCACCCGCGCTCGGTGACGGTCGACGCGCTCGTTGCCCGCGACCGGCACCGCCCACTCCGCGCGCTGGACCTCGTCGCCTCGGCACCCGGCAAGCTCGCGGCGGCCTCCGCCCGCTTCCCGGACCTCGGGCCCACCCTCGAATGGTGGCGGAAACAGGCGCCCCCCTGGCCCGGCGAGGGCGTAGTGGAGGCCCTCACCCGTGCCTTCCTCGCGGACCTGCAACTGGAACGCCCCGACGCCCTGTCGAACGCCGACGCTCCGACGCTGTTCCTCGCCAACCACGAGACCTACCTCGAGTCCGTGATTTTCTCGGCGCTGGTGCCCCCGCTCACGGGGCGGCCGATGCGCGCCCTGGCCAAGGTGGAGCACCAGACGAGGTGGCTCGGCAAGCTGCATGCCCTGCTCACCGCCTACCCCGGTCGCCGCTTCGCCCCGCAGATCCTGTGGTTCGACCAGAAGGCCCCCGCAACCTTGCGCCCCACGATCGACGCCCTGCCGCGCGAAACCTCCCTCCTGGTCCACGTCGAGGGCACGCGGCAAACGCGCGTCGGCGCGCCGGTGGAGAAAGTGGCCTCGATCTGGATCGACTACGCCCTGGCCCGTGGGATGAACATCGTCCCGGTGGCCTTCCGTGGCGGCGTGGCCGGGGAGCGGACGGAGGTGCCGGTGGCGCCGCAGCGCGTGCACGTGGGCGGTCCGATCTCGCCCGCAGTCCTCGCCGCGATGCCGCTCGGTCACCGCCGACAGTTCCTCGCCGAGGCCATCAACGCCCTGCCGGTCGGGTCGTCGCCAACTGTGGCCGTGGCGACCGTAGCGGACCCCGGCCAGGCAGTGGTGGCGGCGGTGGAACGATTCGCGCCCGGCCTGCTCGACGAGGCCGACCCCCGGTGGTCGGCCCGATTCCGTGCCATCGGGGGACAACCGGGATAGTCGCGCCGGCCCCGATGCTTTTCCGCCGCACCGCTATCGACGCCGTGGCCTATGAGCTTGCTCCAAGGCGGGTTTCTTCTGCGCACCTGGAGGAGCGGCTCAACGGCGCATTGGTGAGGATGCGCCTGCCGCCCAAGCCCATCGAGTTGCTCACCGGCATCGCCGAGCGCGGTTTCTGGGAGCCGGGCACGCGCGTCCACGAGGTGGCCACCCGCGCCGCCCGGAAGGCCATCGAACAGTCGGGCGTAGATCCCGGGAAGATTGGCCTCCTGGTCAACACCTCGGTGTGCAAGGACTACCTCGAGCCTTCGATGGCGAGCCTCGTGCACGGGGACCTGAGCCTCCCGGCGACCTGTCGCAACCTCGACATCGCCAACGCCTGCCTCGGCTTCATCAACGGCATCGAGTTCGCGGGCCAGATGATCGACGCCGGCGTGGTGGACCACGCCCTGGTGGTCGACGGCGAGAGCGCCGGGGAGATCGTCGACACCACCATCCGGCGGCTGCACGAGCCGCAGTCCACCTCCCAGGACTTCTGGGACAACTTCGCCACCCTCACCCTCGGCAGCGCCGCCGTGGCGATGGTGCTCAGCCGCAGCGACCTCACGCGGAGCACGCACCGGGTCAACGGCAGCGTGGCGATGGCCGACACGGCCAACAACCGCCTGTGTCTGGGCACGTCGGAGCGCATGGTCACCGACTCCACGCGCTTGTTGAAGGCGGGCGTGGCGCTGGCGCGCAGCACGTGGACGCGGGCGTCCTCGGAGATTCCCAACTGGTCCCAGTCCAACATCGACCACTACGTGTGCCACCAGGTGGGCAAGGCGCACATGGCGGCGATCTGCCAGGCGCTGGAGATCGACCAGTCGCGGTGTCACCTCACCTACCCCAACTTCGGCAACGTGGGGCCGGCCGCCGTGCCGCTCACGCTGGCGCTGGCCGCCGATGCCGGGCGCGTGCGCGAGGGCGACCACGTGGCGCTCATGGGGATCGGCAGCGGGCTCAACGTGGCGATGATGAGCCTCACCTGGTAACGACCATGGCCGAGGCCTGGCGCGCCGAGTACCCCTTCGAGTCCCACTACCTGCCCACGCCGGCGGGGAGGATCCACTACGTGGACGAGGGGCGGGGCAGGCCAGTCCTCTTCGTCCACGGCAACCCGACGTGGTCGTTCTACTGGCGCCGGGCGGTCGCGGCCGCGGCGCCCACGCACCGCGCCGTGGCGATCGACCACCTCGGTTGTGGCCTCTCCGACAAGCCCCAGGACTGGGGGTACCGGCTGGCGGACCACGTCGAGAACCTCGAGCGCCTGGTGCTGCACCTGGACCTCAGCAACATCACGCTGGTGGTGCACGACTGGGGCGGCGCGATCGGCTTCGGCGTGGCCACTCGGCACCCCGACCGCTTCCGCGACTTCGTGGTGACCAACACCGCGGCCTTCCGGGCGCCGCACATCCCGTTCCGCATCGCGGCCTGCCGCGTCCCGGGCCTCGGCGAATAGGCGGTGCGCGGCCTCAACGGCTTCGCCGGCGCGGCCGTCCACATGGCCACCGAGCGGGGACTGTCGCCGCTCGCGAAGGCAGGGCTGCTGGCCCCCTACGACTCCTGGGCCAACCGCATCGCCACGCACCGCTTCGTGCTCGACATCCCGATGTCGCCCGCCCACCCCTCGTGGAACACCCTCGCCAACATCGAGGCCGCGCTCCCCGCCTTGGAGAACAAGCCCATGCGCCTGGTCTGGGGCGAGGCCGACTGGTGCTTCACCCCGTGGTTCCGAGCGGAGTTCGAGCGACGTTTCCCGGCCGCCCGGAGTTTCCCGCTCGCCGGCGTGGGGCACTACGTTGCGGAGGACGCCTCGGAGGAACTGGTGAAGCACGTGCTCGAGCAAGCGGCATGAACGTCGCCGAGCACCTCGCCCGCGCGCACCGCGATCGAGGCGACGACCCGGCCATCGTGCTCGCGAAAGACGACACTCGACTGTCGTTCTTCGAGCTCGACTGGCACAGCTCCGCCATCGCCCAGGGCCTGCGACAGGCCACGCTGCTGCCCGGCGACCGCATGCTGCTCATGGTCCGGCCCGGCCCGGACCTCATCCGGATGGTGTGGGCCTGTTTCAAGTGCGGCGTCGTGCCGGTGCTCATCGACCCCGGCATGGGACTCTTCAACTTCCTTCGCTGCGTGCAACGGGTCCGCCCCGTCGCCCTGGCGGGGATCGAGATCGCTCACGTTCTCTCGATGTGCTTCCCCTGGGTCTTCACCTCGGTGAAGCAGAGGATCTACGCTGGTCGCCGCGTGTGGCTGGATGGCTTCACCATCCCGGAGCTCATCGGCACACCCGGTCCCTACCCCACCTTCGAGGCCGAGGCCGACACCCCCGCCGCGATCCTCTTCACGTCGGGGAGCACCGGTCCCGCCAAGGGCGTGCACTACACCCACGGCAACTTCGACGCCCAGGTGAGCGCGCTGCGCACCACCTACGGTTTCGCCTCGGGTCAGGTCGACGTCGCGGCGTTCCCGCCCTTCTCACTGTTCGACGCCGCCCTGGGCATGACCAGCGTGATCCCCGACCTCGACCCCACCAAGATGGCACGGACTCGTCCCGAGGCCATCGCGCACGCCCTGCGCCACTACCAAGCCCAGAACGTCTTCGGTTCGCCGGTGATCTGGCGCACCTTCGCCCCCTGGGCCGAGGCTCAGGGCGCCACCTTCCCCAACGTACAACGCCTGATGATCGCCGGCGCGAGCGTGGCCCCGCGACTGGTTTCCCAGCTTCGCAAGGCCATCCCCAACGGCGACGTGGGTACCCCCTACGGCGCCACCGAGGCCCTGCCGGTCGCGGCCGTGTGGGGCAAGGACATCGCCGAGCGTTTCGCCCAGCGGTCTGCCGAGGGCGGCGGCACGTGCATCGGGAAGCCCGCCGAGGGCATCGAGGTCCGCATCATCCCCACCACCGACGACGCCGTCCACGACATGGCGACAGCGGGCGCCGTCGGCGTGGGCGAGGTCGGCGAGATTTGCGTGAAGGGCCCGGTGGTCACGACGCTCTACGTCGGCGACGCCGACGCCACCGAGCGCGCCAAGATCCCCGATGGCGATGGCACCTGGCACCGCATGGGGGATCTCGGCTACTTCGACGCCGATGGCTTCTTGTGGTTCTGCGGTCGCAAGTCGGAGCGGGTGGGCGAGCTCTACCCAGACTGCATCGAGGGCCGGTTCAACCCCTGGTGCGGCCGCACGGCCCTCGTGGGCGTCGGGGGACAGCCGGTACTGGTGATCGAGGGCACGCGTGATCCCGAGCTCGAACAACGAGTCCTGGAGGCTGGCCTGGTGAAACACGTCGTGTTTCACCCCGCGTTTCCCGTCGACGCGCGGCACAACTCGAAGATCCACCGGCACACGCTCGCGAAGTGGGCCCAGAAGCGCGTGCGATGAAGGCCCTCGTCACCGGCGGACACGGGTTCGTGGGCGGGGAAATCGTGCGCCAACTCCGCGCCGCCGGGCACGAGGCGACGCCCGTGTCGCGACAGTCTGGCGTCGACATCACCGAGGCCAGCGGGTTGGCGGCCGCAATGCAGGGACACGACACCGTGTTCCACGTCGCGGCGCTGGCCGGCGTGTGGGGCCGCCGCGAGCACTTCGAGCGCACCAACGTGACGGGGACGGAAGTGGTGATCGCCGCCTGCCGTTCTACCGGTGTACAACGTCTAATATTCACAAGTTCGCCGAGTGTCACCTTCGACGGGACGGATCACGTCCATGCCGCCAACGACCTCCCGTACCCCACCACCTGGCTGGCCGACTACCCGCGGACCAAGGCGCTGGCCGAGCAGGCGGTACTCGCCGCCAACGGCCCGTCGCTGGCCACCGTGGCTCTCCGACCCCACCTGGTGTACGGCCCGGGGGACCCGCACCTCTTGCCCCGGCTCCTGGCCCGCGCCCGCGCCGGGCGCCTGAGGATCGTGGGCGAGGGCCACAACGAGGTTTCGCTCACCTTCATCGCGAACGCCGCGGCGGCGCACCTCGGGGCTGCGCTCGCCCTGGAACCCGGTGCCGCCTGCGCGGGGCGCGCCTATTTCGTCAACGATGCCTCCCCGGTGCGCGTGTGGGACTGGCTCAACGTCCTGTTCACCCGGCTTGGCGTGGACCCGGTCCGCCGCCGCGTGCCCGCCAGCGTGGCCTACGCCGGGGGCGCCGTCTTGGAGGCCGCGTGGGCCCTCTTGGGTCTCGCGGGCGAGCCGCCCATGACCCGCTTCGTGGCCCGGCAGTTGTCGACGACGCACACCTACGACCTCGGCCCCGCCCAGCGCGACCTGAACTGGGCGCCCCACGTGGGTCACGACGAGGCCATGGAGCGCACGGTGGCCAGCCTCCGCGCCACGTGATCGGGCTCCAAGGGCAGGCGCACGGTGAACGTGGAACCCGTGCCCAGCACCGACGACACGTCGATGTGACCGCCCGCGCGCTCGACGAGGAGCCGACTCAGCCAGAGCCCGATGCCAGCGCCGCCCTGGTGCCCGTGGGTGCTGAAGCCCGGGGCCCACACCCGGGGCAAGTCTTCGGGGGCGATCCCGGTGCCGTGGTCGGTCACCTGCACGCGCAACCACCCGCCCAACGCCTCCGAGGTCACCTCCACGTCGCCGGGGCGCCCCGTCTCGGCGACCGCCCGGGCGGCATTGTTCACGAGGTTCAGCAACACGAGCACCAGGCCATCCGGCGCCGGGGCCACGGGCAGGGTGGCAGGCAGCCCCACCACCACCCGAACCCCGGGCAACGCCCGGACGCGGGCCAGTCGGGCCGCCACCGAGATCGTCTCGGCGAAGTCGCAGGGCGCCCCCCGGACAACCCCGGGCCCCGCCGCGGTGCGGCGTGCGTCCAGCGGCGCGACCGGGCCACCGCCTAGGCGCCGCATGCAGCGAGCGGTCTCTGCCACGTGCTCGATCGCCGCGCGCGCGTCGGCGAGACTCTCGACCAGGGCATGGTCGGCCACGCCTAGAGCCGTGAGGCGGCCGTCGAGGGACGACAGCGACAGCGACAGAGCCTGTAAGGGGTTGTTGACCTCGTGGGCCACCGCGCGGGCGAAGAGGGCGAGGGTGACGACTCGCCCCTCGGCGGCCTCAAGCGCCTCCCTCGACAAGCCCGCGAGCCGCGCCCGGGCGGCCATCAGCGCCTCGTGTTCCGACTCGGCGGTCAGGTGAGCGGTGATGTCGCGACCGGAGGCGTACACCAGGCGACGGGTGAGGTCGGGAACGGCGAGCCACTCGAAGATCTTCCGACCCGAGAGCGCCGGCGTCGAAAATGAGAATCGGACGGACTCCCCCTGGATCACCCGCCCCCAAAGCGCTTCCAGGTACTCGCGATCCTGCGGCTCGAGCGCGTCGAGGAAGTTGACTTGCCGGGTGGGAACGGTACCGAACACCTCCACGAAGGCGGGGTTGGCCCGGCGGACGACGCCATCGAGGCTGAGTACCACCAGCGCCTCCGATGCCAGTTCGAACACCCGGCCCAGTTGCAAGACGTCGCTGGCGCCGATCTCGCAGGCGTCGAGCACCGACGCCATCACCGCCCCGGGCACACCCGGCACCGGGACGGCGTGGATCCACCCGTCGCGCCAGCCCGCGGTCCCGTCCCGGATGCGTACATGGCACCACGCCGGCGCCGGCAGGGCGGTCGCCTCGAGGGCGGCGTGCAGGCGGGGCAGGTCGGCGGGGTGAACGACCCCCTCCCAGGACGCTGATGTCTCCTCGTCGCCCGGAGCCGCCAGCCGCTCGAAGGCGCCGTTGCCCCAGGGCCCACAGTCGGGCGCCGCCACCAGCACCGGCACCGGGAGCGAACTGGTGAACATGCGGATGGCCGAGAGCAGGGCGCAACCTGGGCTCGAAGGCGGCGTCGTGGGTGTTGGTGTCATGGGCGAACTCCTGCCC
>CAYHRZ010000031.1:15108-20203 GCA_964359125.1 uncultured Klebsiella sp.
CCCACAAGATCGCACCGCGGCGGGGGGTGGACAATGCGGAAGGCTACGCGAAGGCGGCGCGCGACCTACGCGACCCGCCCGGGACGGCCTCAGGCGGCGAGAATGCCGTTCCGGATGGCCCACCGGACCAGGTCGGTCTGGGAAACGAGCCCAAGCGTGCGGAGCGCACTGGCCCGGTGGGTCTCGGCGGTGCGAGCGCTGATGAACAGAGCCCGACCCACCTCGGAGGCGGACCTCCCACCCGCCGCCAGCACGATCACCTCGCGCTCCCTGTCCGAGAGGTGGGCCAGCGGGTCGGGGATCCCGGCGCACTGAATGCTGCCGTAGGACGCAATCGCGCGGTCGGCGAGGTCCGGGGCGAGGTAGCGCCTCCCCGAGGACACGGTCGCCACCGCGCGGAGAAACTCCTCGCCCGGGTCGTCCTTCAGCGCGTAGCCGCAGGCACCGAGGCGCAGCGCTTCGGTGACGAAGGCTTCCTCACGGTGCATGGACAGCAGCAGGCACCGGGCGCGTACACCGGCCGCAGCCAACCGGCGCACCACCTCGGCCCCGTTGAACGTCGGCATGGACCAGTCGACCACCAGCACGTCGGGGTCGAGTGTCTCGGCCAGTCGCAGCGCGGTCAAGCCGTCGGCCGCTTGTCCGACGACGCAGTAGCCCGCAGACCTGAGCAACTGCGCGAGCCCCTCCCTCACGAGAGCATGGTCGTCAGCCAAGAGTACCCTGATCACGACGACCCCAGGGGGAACCGAGCGACAACCGACGTACCGAGGCCAGGGGCAGAGCAGATCTCGAGCGTGCCACCCGCCGCTGCCGCTCGCTCGCGCATCCCGTCCACGCCGACACTCGTCCGCGGTGCCCCAAGGTCGAAGCCGGGTCCCCGGTCCGCCACCTCGGCGACCAGCGAGTCCTGGACGGCCACGACGCGCAGGCGCGGCGCGATGCCGCCATGCCGCAGTGTGTTGGTGAGGCCTTCCTGGACGATGCGAAAGGCAGCCGACTCCACCGCGCTCGGGAACCGCCGGTTCAGCCCCGTGTGAGCAAATGCCAGGGGTCGTCGGGCGGCCGTTTCCTGCCGCTCTACAAGCCAGAGCAGTGCGGGCAACAGGCCGAGGTCGTCAAGCATCGGGGGGCGCAAGTCCAGCGAGATACCCCGCACGATCCGTAGTACTTCGCGGGACAGCAGCTTGGCGCGGTCAAGATTGCGGCTGGGGTCGGTCGACGCGTGCCCAAGTTCCAGCGCCAGGGCGGTGAGGGTCTGCCCGACCTGGTCGTGAAGCTCCCGGGCGAGCCGCCGCGACTCGGCTTCCTGCGCGCCCACCAGCCGCCGCGCCAAGGAACGCGCGTCGGCCTCGGACACCCGGAGCCGATCGAGGAGGCGTTCCTGGGACATCGCACAGCCCAGCCGCGAGGCCACCAGCTCGAGCAAACTCACTTCAACCGCCGAGAACTCGTGGTCGAGTCGCGAGAGCACGATGATTGTGCCCGCCAGCGGACCGTCGGCGCTACCGTCGACGGTGACGGCGGTCGCGGCGGCGGAGGCGTAGGCATCGAAGGGCGCGGCCTGCCAGCCCGGCCGACGAGGATCCCTGCCTCGCACGACCTGAGTGCGAGGGTGTCGTCGCGGGTCCCCCGGGGGTGGCAGCGGCACGGCGAAGTTCGCCAGCTCCGAGCAGGCAGCGGTGCTCACCAGCGTCCGAGCCACGCCGTCGCCCTCGTCCGTGAGCAGCACGGCCTCGTCGACAGGGAGGTACTCGAGGAGGCGTTCGAGGAGGCCGCGGCAGTAGGCTCGCAGGTTCGCCTCGCCAACCCGGGGGGCGGTGATGGCGAGTACGGCCTCGGCGTGGGCGAACGCCGCTTCCGCGTCGCGGTGAGCCAACACCGCCGCTGCGGCGGCCTCTCGGGCCAAGTCGTCTGCGGCAGGCGCGAGCGCGGAAGCTGGTGACCCCCCGGCGCCCCCGACCGCCGAGTTGTGGAGGGCGCGCTTCGACGCAGGGGTGAACACGCGGGGAAGGTCGGACATCACCAAGCGATACGGACGACCAATCCCCAGGGTTGTCGTGAGTGTGTCAATGTCGAACCCCCGGCGGTCCGGGGTTGCCCGGAAGAGCGCGCCGCGTGCCCCCCCGGGTCAGCGCCGCGTCGCGTCGCGACCCGGGGGCGGGGTAGTCACCCCCTCCGCCACCAACCGGCGCTCGCGGTCGAGCCACGAGCACCGGGCGTCGGCACCGGCGCAGGCGAGCGCGAGCCGGGCGGCATCGAACCCGCTCGGCGTTTATCCCACTGGACCGACGCCTTCCCGGGGACCCGGGCCCACGCCCGCAGTAAGATGCCCCCCGTGAGACACGGCCAAGATCCCGCTCTCGCCCGGCCGTCGCCCTTTCGAGCGCCCGGGCGCTGGAATCCGGCATGAATCGCCCGCTCGCCGCGGCGGCCGCACTCGCGGGGCTCACCGCCGCGATTCACGCCGTCGCTGGCCAAGTCGACACCGTCGCGCCGCTGCTGGCCTCGAACCTCGACGACACCGCCCGACTGACCCTCCTCGGCTGCTGGCAGGTGGTCACGGCCACGCTGGCGGGCTCCGCCCTCGCCCTCGCGTGGGCCAGCCGGCAAGCGGCGCCCCCGGGGCCGCTGCTGGTGTTCATCGCCGCCTGCTGGGCGGCCTACGCCATCGCCTTCGCCGTCGTGGGCTGGATGTACCTCGGCGCTGGGGCGCTGGTGGTGCTCCCGCAGCCGTTGCTGTGCCTACCGGTGTCGCTCCTGGCCTGGCGGGGCGCCGCGTAGGGGCAGGCTGGACCCGCCTGGGCGCGGCGACGACGACCTACATGCCGTCGTCACCCTCGCTCACCCGGTACTCCGCCATCATGCCCGCCTCGGCGTGCTCGAGGATGTGGCAGTGGGCCATCCAGCGCCCCGCATTCTCGAATCCGGTGAAGACGGTGACCTCGCCCTGGCCGCGCACTACCACCGTGTCGCGCAGGCCCGGCTCGTCGGCCGGCTTCCCCTCGCGGTCCACCACCTGGAAGAACTGCCCGTGGAGGTGGAACGGGTGGTCGAGGCCCGAGGTCTCCGTGAAGTGCAGCGTGCTGGGCACGTCGCCGACGACGTCGATCATCGTCCCCTCTTCGAACACCTCGCCGTTGACCGTCCACTTCAACTCCGACCCCGACGTGTCGGCGCCCAGCTCCACCTCGATCGCCTGCTCCGCCTGGACGATCTCGGGCACCAGGGCGGCGGGCCACACCACGTCAACCGTGTCGACCGCCTCGCCCTCCACGGTCGCGGTGAACACCGGGTACGCCGTACCGTCGATCACCACCTGGAGTTCCACCGCTTCGCCGGCCCCAGGGGCCCGCACCTCGAGGTCGAAGCGCTGTCCCGGGTGAATCTCCTGCTTCCCGGTGCTGTACGGGCTCTCCAGCAGCCCGCCGTCGGTGCCGACGACGCGCCAGTCGGCGCCCTTGACGTCGAGCTTCACGGGCCGCGCGTTGGCCGAGTTGAGGAACCTCCAGCGCTCCACCGAACCCGGACGCATGGTGTCCGTCAGCAACTCGGTGCTCCCGTTGGTGAGCAACGTGTTCCCGTAGCGCCCCATCATCACCGTCATGCCGTCTGGGTTGGCGAACTGCCCCGACACCCGACCGTCGTCGGAGAGCAGCACGTCGTCGACCACGAAGTACCGATCCTTGTCCACCGCTGGCGGCTCCGGCTCGTCCACCACGATGACCCCCTGCAGGCCGCGCTCCACCTGCTCGTTGGCGGCGACGTGGGGGTGGTACCAGTAGGTGCCTGGGTCGGGCAGCGTGAACTCGTACGTGAAACTGTCACCCGGCTCGACGGGATCGACGATCATCGGCACGCCGTCCTGGTCGTCGGGAATGCGCAGGCCGTGCCAGTGGATGGTCGTCTCGTCGTTGGGCAGGTCGTTGTCGAAGATCACCCGGAGGGTGTCGCCTACCCGGGCGTGGATCAAGGGACCGGGAACCTGGCCGTTGTAGGCCCAGACCTCGGTCGGCCCCTCCTCCACCCACTGCACCTCGGTCTTGCCTGCCTCCAGGTGCACCTCGACGACGCCGGGGTCGGGGTCGTGGTCCTCGGCGGGGGCGATGCCCCACACGTCGTGGAGGGGAAGATCGGCGTCGGTAGTGGCCGCCTCGGGGCCGAGGTCGGCCGTGCAGGCAAGGGCGAGGACGAGGGTCATGGTGCTCCCGGCCGCGAGCTACCCCGTCGGGCCAGGCCAAGTCAAGGAACCCGCCACCGCCGCAGCCGAACACCCTTCGCCCGGCTCGCGGGAGACCGTGCCAGCGGGAACCGGCCCCCCCGCAACCGCGACGGGGCTCCCGCGGCGACCAGGGACCCGATCCCGCCCCAGATCGGAGGTACATCGGAGTTCGGGGCACTCGGGTCTTCCACATCCACGGCGCGTGGGTACGGTAGGACTGTCAAGTCGTCCGAACCATGGAGTTCAAGCAGAGCGAGCCTTGTCCGCCGTTTACCCTACACCAAATGGAGAAACTCACCATGACCTGGCTGATTGCCGCGGCCATCGCCGCGCCCCTCTCGACGTGCGAGCAGGTTTACGACACCCGGGATCTCCGCGAAGGCCTCGACGCGGC
Source organism: uncultured Klebsiella sp. (assembly GCA_964359125.1). Taxonomy (GTDB): domain Bacteria; phylum Myxococcota_A; class UBA796; order UBA796; family SXON01; genus SXON01. Next base: position 19,725 of record CAYHRZ010000031.1, read on the forward strand.
CGAGCAGTCGGTCCGTCCGGGCGAACAGGGACAACTCGGTCGCGAGGTCAACCGCGTCCGCGCCCGGGTCGGCTGCTTCGGCGAACCGCTGGCCGCCGACGAGTTGGCCAGACTGAACCTGCTGGAAGCCCTACTGGCCTACGGCCGGGGCGACGAGGAAGGGGTGGTGGCGGCCCTCGCCGCCGTCGTGGCCGCGAAACCAAGCGCGGACCTCCCGACCACGCTGGTCGCGGTGGACCACCCCATCCGGGCGCGTTTGGAGGATGCTCGCCGGCGGCTGGACTCGCCGCCCCAGGAGCCGCTCCGCGTAGTGCGCTCGGGATGGTTCGAGGTCGACGGCCAGCACCAGACCCGCGTGCCGACCAACCGCAACGTCGTGGTGCAGCTCTTCGGCGACGACGGGCGGCCCGTCGAGACACGTTTCTACCTCTCGAATCCATACCTCGCCGACTGGGCCCAGTACCGCAGGCTGCGGGAGG
>CAYHRZ010000032.1:0-20110 GCA_964359125.1 uncultured Klebsiella sp.
GGGGCGACGACGCCGCAGCGTGAACGTGGAAGCGGAAGACCTGGGGGATCTCACCGTTTGACGTTCATGGTTGAAGGCCTGCGATGAACCTCGACGGGGGAGATGTGGGGGATCTCACCGTTTGACGTTCATCTTTCGATGCCTGCGATGAACCTCGAAGCGGGAGATGTGGGGGATCTCACCGTTTGACGTTCATGCTCGGAGGGCCCGGATGAACGTCGACGGGCGGATGCCTCGCCGAGAGGCGTGCCCGCCGCGGGATCTCGGCGAGCTCGCCGTGGCAGGAGCCGCACCGGATGGTTGCCCGGCGCGAGGGCACGACGCCCCCTCGGGGCGCCCGTGTCTCGCCGCGGCGCCTCGGAGCTCAGCCCCCGCCCTCGCCCTGCTCCAGGCGCAGCCGGGCACGCTCGCGGGCCCGGTGCCTGTTGGCGGAACACTCCAGCGCGCTATCGCGACACGTCGACGTGATTGTCGTCTTATTAGGTACGCTGTCGGACGGCAGGCAAGCAGTGGATGGCGGGTATGGGGGCGTTATGTGCCATCGCCATCCGAAGCTCCATCCTGACCGCAGGCACCGACAGCGACGAGTTCAACTCCTCCGCCGGCGGCGCGAATGAGGAACTCAAAGTCGCGTCGATTGGTGGTCGCTACCCGACCGACAGCCCGCGCGCATTCCATGATCACAGCATCAGAAAAAGGGCCGTGGCAGGTACGCCCGCGCAAGCTACCGAACTCCTGAACTCCGCGGCTAGCAGATGCACACATCGCTGAGAGTTTGCCATCTGGCGCCTCGCCGATGGCGCTCGCCAGATGGCGCAGAGTGGGTGCTCGCGCCCTCCAAAATTCCTCTATTGTGCATGGTCGCGGGGTCGCGCGGTTGCAGGACGGCCTTGGCACGAAATCGTAATACCCTTCGGTGACGACGGGATGCCCGTTCGCCAGCACACAGCGGCAGAGGTCGGTCTTCGTCGGCACGTTCGCGGACAAGAACGACTCCAACCGACCAGAGAGCAGATCGCTGATGTCCTGCGCAACCAGCGCGTCGATGTCGTCGGCTGTCGCACGGGGGTGACGCGCCTGGTACTCTTGAAATGTCGTGAGCAGCAAGTCACGGGCGATTCTACCCTTTGTGTCCCCGCCCCGGGTCGGCCCTGCGGAAACTGCGAACCGCTCGCACATCAGTGCCGCTGTCGCGGAGGACCGATATTTCTTCAGGAAGTTGGCGGCGACGACCACCGCGAAAACGAAGACGTGGCGAAACTGCTGCCGAACATACTCGTCCCAGCGCAGGTCGCCCTCCTCGCCGGCAAGAATCGCTCGCATCCCTCGGCCCTGATGTTGTCGCGGACAACTGAGCCAATCGACAAGTATCGTCGTGTCGAGAAAAATGGCCACGACTCAGCGCTATCGTGCTGTCGTCGGCCAGGACGCCAGCGATCCCGCAGGGACGACGCGGAAACCCAACCTATCGACGGCAGCCTGGAAATCGTCCAGGTCTTGCCCACCGCTCGCGAGGCGCACGAGGGAGAGGTGGAGCGTCGCAAAGGCATCCGCAGCGACGTCGTGGTAGTCGGTAAGGCTTACCATCCTGTGGACGATTCTCACGAATCGTCCACACTCGCCAAGCTGGTTCGAGGCGGTGCGTTCAGAAAAAAGCCAGTCGCCGAACCGGAAATACTCGGCAGCGCCCTGCGCGTCTACTGCGCCGTGGCTCACAATCACTGCGACGCGGCGTGCTGCCTCCGCAGCCAAACCCCGAAGTCGCTTCTGCTCGTCGTCAACGTGGGCCGCCTGTGCTGCCCTGCTTCGCAACTCAGCCAATGCGTGCGCACGTCGAAGGCGTTCGGCCGCGGCGCCGGCGGAACGAAGCACCTCAGAGGGGCGAGCGCCAAGTTCCAGCGCCGCCCGTTCGATGCGAGCGGTGAGGTTCGCGTTCTCGCCTCCCAGCTCAATGGTGCCAGTTTGGCTCCGCTCACTTTTGAGCTGCACCACCTCAGGATCGATCGCTGTATTTTCAGTGCGAGGCATTCCACTCCCCCTCCGCTCGATCCATCAGGGCGATGCAGGCGCTGGCAAGTCCAGGGGATCGGTTCTGCCTGCCTGATGCAGCCACGGTAATGGGAACCTTGTATCGCTCTTGATAGTCGAGTCCCAGTACGCTCACGGGATCGGTTCTCGATGGGCTGAATCGGTGTTCTTGGGCGGCCGTCAGGGCGACCCGCGTCAGCGTCGCGATCCAGGCCCTCGCGACGTCGTCTCGCTCCGGAAGGTCAGTTTGCACTTGGAAAACGGCCTCACTGAGGGTTCCAGGTTCGCGGGTGCCAGCCAGCGCAGCCAGTCGGACGCCATACCGGTCGCGAAGCAACCGGTCCGGAAGCTCGAATTCCGCCACGACTCCAATCCTCTCGACCGTCGTGGCCCGAACGATCCCCAAAAGTTTGTCTAGGTGCGACCGCACTCGCTCACGAAGTGCGTGCGCCAGTTCGGGGAGGGGTCTGGGCGTGGTGCTAACCACGGGACCCCCTACGCCGGACATGTATTCCTTCACATCCGCAGCTAGGGCGGCCGGAAACGGCGACCGGAAGTCGAGCCGAAGCCCGGTGAAGTCAACGCCGACGCTGCTGGACGCATCGGACGATGTCCACTGGTAGCCGGCCCAGGCCCCGTCCCGGGTCATCGCACTCCACCCGCCCCGACCGAAGGCGGTGTCGCAGTGCTCGGCAAAGCCGCCGCCGACCGCGGGAAGGTGCACGAGAACGTCGTGGAACCTGATTCCCATCAGTACTCGGGTGCAGTATGCGTCGATGGAAGACATCGGCCCGCTTCGTAGCACGCCCCAGCTCCCGTGCGCAACCGCGGACCCCGCGTGGATGGCGACGGCACATAACTAACCGACCCCGGCAAGCGCCCACAGCGCCGCTCGAATCAGCTCTCTCGCCCGGAAGTCGCCACCGGCTGGCGGTCGCTGCGCTCCCTGGCCGGTAGCGACTGCCGGGCTCGGCGGGCCCCTCCCCGGCGCCATGGGCGACACGCCATGCGCTCCGCGCACGGCGCGTCCGGCGTCGGATGGGCGTTAGCCGACAGCGCAGGTGTGGGTGGTGAGGTAGCGAGGCGCCGGATAGATGCATCCATGGACTGGGCGTACTACGAGGAAAGCTGGACCTACTATCAGAACTACTGGGTCGCCATGGATCAAGCGCTGTACGAGGTGGTGCAGCGCCACCCGACCCACGCCTGCGAGCGCCTCGTCGTGATGAAAGTGGCGCTTGTCGATGCAGCCTATAGCGCGGGACTCGCGCGGCACGTCCCCCGCAACGGGGGCGACGATGACCCGGCGGCTGTGAAGGTCGCGCGTCGAATCGTGGAAAATGGCGACATCGTCGACCGGATCGTGCGTTCGGCCCGCGATGCGGGCGGCACCGGAGATAGTACCTCGGAACTCCAATTGCGGAAGATCGTTGAACTCCACGCCGAGTTCGACGCGATCCTCTGTGGCGTGACCCGAGAGGGGCATGGTGTCCCGAGTTTCGCTTCAAAATACCTTCACTTTCACGCTCCAGGGGTACCCATCTACGACTCCCAGGCGCGGAGCATTCTACAGGCGGCCGCCACTAGAACGGCGCGAGATAGCTGGGAACTTGACACCCCCAAACCTGCGCAGCCCGATTACTACGACTTCTGCGACCGCTTCTTGACGCTTTGGAATAGGGCGATCGAGCAGCACCGCAACCCGACCGTGAAGCGGCTGGATCAGTTTCTCCGATACTGCTTCGCACTCTCCGGCTCCTCGACTACGCCCGACGGCGCGGTCGGCTAACTACCCGACCCCGGCAAGGCGCGATATCGGCCGGAGACGGGCGATACGGCGACACGCCATGCGTCGCACGGGGCCTCCAGGTGGCGGAGGCCCTCTACGTGGGAGGGGGGTGGATCAGCTTGGCCGAACCAAGGGTGGATAAATAGGCCGGGCTGCAACACGACCACGCGTCGCCTCATTTGCGATGAAATCGTCGGCTGGCGCTCCGCGATGACCGCGGCGCTGGCGTACCTCGCCCAGGGATTGGCCGCCGGAGCGCTAATTTCACCTCTGCTCCTCCTGACACCGCTCGGCGCCGCCCTGCTTCTGGGCGGGTGGATTCTCTTCGCCGTGGCGATGCATAGGCGCTGCCGCCCTACGCTACGTTCGCTGACCTTCCTGTGGCCGCTCGTCACGGCCAGTGCCAGCGTTCTCTGCGGGGCGGTGTGGGAGGCGGCTGGGGCACCAGACGCTGAGACCCCTTCCCCGGAGGGCGTGCGGGCCCTGAATGTGGTGCTGACCGTCCATCTCGTCGGGAGCGTGGCGGTGGTGTGGGCGGCGCGCGGCCAGCGACTGATGACCCTCGCCACGCTGGCGTGGGGCACCATCCATGTGCTCGGATGCCAGTTCCTGGCGATCATGTCCGTGACTGGAGACGGGCTGTGGCCTGCGGGGGCACGCGAAGATCAAACAGCCTCCGCCTGCGGATGGGACCCCCGGGGGGCCACCGCATCCGACAACTACCCGACCCCGGCAAGCGCCCGCATCGCCCGAAGACGGCCGATATCGTCGAGATCGACGCGGAAATCACGGCCGCCCACGCGGAGAAGAAGCCCTCTTGATGAATGTGCTCGACACCCACGCGCGGGTGCCGGGCGTGCGCAACCCTACGACCGACCTCACCTCCGCCCGCTCGACCCACACGATACGGCCCCCCGCATGGTCATGTTCCTCCTCGTCGCGGCCCTGACTGCCTGCGACGCCGCCCGAGATTCCGGCGCCCACACCGACAGCACCCCCCTGGCCGAGTGCGACGTCGACGCCATGGCGCTGGGCCTCACGCACCGGGCGACAGCGAGCTCCTGCGACCCCTCGCGCTCGCCGCTTGCGCCCGCCGACGCCTCCTGCGGCTCCCGGAGCGACGACACCTGCGCCACACACGACGACTGCACCGACGCCCCGGGGGGCCGTTGTCGACTCGTGGCGGGCGAGGGCAACTGCAGCTGCGGCTACGACGAGTGCCAGGTCGACGAGGACTGCAGCGCCTCCGCCGTCTGTGCCTGCGGGGAGGTCGGATCCGGTCGCGACACGCCGGTGAACCGCTGCGTCCGCGCGGACTGCCGCCTCGACAGCGACTGCCCCAGCGGGCTCTGCCTGGCCTCGGTGGGGGCCGAGAGTTGCACCCCGCCCGACGCCTACGTGGAGTCCTTCGCCTGCGCCACCGAGGCCGACACCTGCCGTAACGACGACGCCTGCGACGCCTGCCTGTCACCCGGCGCGCGGTGCCGCCAGGACGACGACGGCTCCTTCGCCTGCGCCGAGATCGACCAGGCCAGTTGCGAGTAGTCGGCCGTCGGCCGCCCCCCCTACAACAGGTCCTGGATCGCCCGCACGTCGTTGGCCGAGCTGGCCGCCACCGCCCGCGAGATCACGCCCTGCTCCAACAACTGCCGGAGGTGGTCCTCCAGCCGCTGCATGCCGACGGCCCGGCTGGTCGACATCACGTTGGCCACCTGGTGGTACTTCTCCTCGCGGATCTGGTTGCGCACGGCGTCGGTGCAGATGAGCACCTCCGTGGCGAGCACGCGGCCGCGACCGTCGGCACGAGGCAAGAGCCGCTGCGAGATCACCCCGGTGAGCACCGAGGCGAGCTGCACCTTCACCTGGTCCTGCTGCGCCGCCGGGAAAACGTCGATGATGCGGGACAGGGTGCCAACCGCGCTCGGGGTGTGCAGCGTGGCGAGGACCAGGTGCCCCGTCTCCGCCGCCGTGAGCGCGGTCGCGATGGTCTCGAGGTCGCGCATCTCGCCGATGCAGATGACGTCGGGGTCCTCGCGCAGCGCGTGACGCAGCGCCTCGGCGAAAGTCTTCGTGTCGCGACCCACCTCGAGTTGACAGACCACGGCGTGGGCGTGCTGGTGCCGGTACTCGACGGGGTCCTCGATGGTGAAGATTTTCACCTTGCGACGCTGGTTGATGTGGTCGATGAGCGCGTTGAATGTGGTGGTTTTCCCCTGCCCGGTGGGCCCGGTGATGAGGATGAGACCGGTGTCGCGCAGGGCGAGGTCCTTGAGGACCGGCGGCACGCCGAGCTCGTCGGGGCTGCGGACCCGTCGCGGCGTCACCCGGATCGCCGCCTCGGCCACGCCGGCGCGCAAGTGGACCGACACGCGGAAGTGTCCGAGCGGCGTCTTGCTGCGCGGGTCCTCCAACTCGATCGACACCGACACCTGCCAGTCCCGGTCGAGCGCCTCCGCGTGGTGCCGGGGCAACAGGGCGCGGACCATCGTGTCGCACGCCGACCCGTCGAGGGGCGGGTAGTCCAGGCGGACGAGGCTGCCGTGGACCCGCGCGATCGGCGGCGCCCCCGCGACCAGGTGCAGGTCGCTGCCGCCCTTGGCGAGCACCTCCGCCAGCAAGTCGATGGCATCCATAGCCGCAAGGTAGCTCGCTCATCGGCTACGATGCGCGGATGCGGACGTTCCTGTTCATCCTCGCCGGTTGCAGCGAGGCGATCAACGCCGGGGTGATCCGGCCGGGCCTCGGCGAGACCTGTGGCGAGGACGGCTGCCTGGAACCCTACGTCTGCAACCAGGACGCGGTCTGCGCCGAGGCGGGCACCACCGGCACGGCGCTGGTCGACAGCGACTGCTCCGCCTCGGAAGAGTGCGCCTACGGGCTGTTGTGCTCGGGCGACAACGTGTGCGTCGAGCAGGGCGCCGAGGGCACGCAGGGCAGCGGCGAGGTGTGCGGCACCGACAGCGACTGCCTCGCCGGCTACGCCTGCATCGACGGGGCGTGCGTGGACCTGGAGATCCCATTCTGGGAGGGCGGCCCCTGCCCGGCCGACGACTACGACAGCGACTTCAAGGTGCTCTACGACGTGCCGGACCTACCCACGTCGTCGCCGCTGGACTTCTTCGCGATGCCGTTCCCGCACGACCTGCGGCTGGGCACCGACGGCAAGCCGATGCTCGACGGTTTTCCCAGCCCGGGCGACGAACTCGCCCCCGCCGTCGACAAGCTCCTGAACCTCGCCGAGGGGCAGTACGGCTGGGGCCTGGACCCGGTCGTGTACTTCCGCTTCAACCGTCCCCAGGACGTCGGCACCTTCCGCGTGCTCACCACCGACGCGACGATCCACTTCGCCAGCATCGACGAGGGCAGCGACGACTACGGCGAACTCGACGCCTTCCAGTTCTACACGCGCACCTCCCGCGGACGGTACACCTGCCCGAACTGGGTGGCGGTGAGCACCCACGAGGGCCACTCCCTCCGACCGAACCGGGCCTACGCCGTGTGGCTCACCAAGGGCATCGAGAGCAAGTCGGGTGAGGAGGTCTTCCGCGACGACGACTTCAAGGTGCTGATGCAGGACGAGCGCCCCACCGACATCACCGACGCCAAGGCCTACGACATGTTCGCGCCCTTCCGCGAGTATGTCGACAACGCGGGGCTCACCCGTGGCGACATCGTGGCGGCGACCGTGTTCTCGACGGGCGACCCGTTGTCCTGGGTGTCGTTCTTCCGCGAGGTGGTCAACGACGAGGCCACCACCGTCACCCTCGACGCCATCGCACCCTGCGCCGAATCGCCCTGCGGTCGCGACTGTGGGACCGGGAGCGCCGGCGAGTACCACGCCCTTGTCTCGATCCCCGACTTCACCGACGGCAGCGGGGTGTCGTATAGCTCCAGCTACCGCCCGCAAGTGCGCGGCACCGTCCAGGCCTGCGCGGTGGTGACGTACCCGCTGGGCAGCGCCCCGCTCTCGGGCTGGCCGGCGGTAATCTACCAGGGCGACTTCGAGGGGACAGCGAGCGACGTCGTGGGCGGCCTGGCCGACCCGTTGGCCCGCGAGGGCGTGGCGACGATCAGCCTGGACCTGCCGCGCCACGGCCCGGAGTCCACGGACCCCGCGGGCGACTGGTTCGACACCGAGAGCCCCAACGCCTGGCGCGGCAACATGCTCCAGGCCTACGCCAACGACCTCTCGCTGGTGCGCCTGGCCACCGAGGCGGCGCTGGGCTTCGATCCCGGGGAGTTGTGGTTCGTGGGCGAGGGGGCGGGCGCCGACGCCGGCGTGCCGCTCCTGGCCTACAGCAAGGACCTCCGTGGCGGCGCTCTCGGCAACCCCGGTGGACGGCTGGGCCACCTCTTCACCCAGCGCACGGCGCCCGCCGACGTGGCCCACCACCTCCAGGGCAGCTTCGCCGACAGCAACCTCAGCCGCTGGCACCCGCTGGTGAACTTCCTCCAGGCGTGGATGGGGCCGGTCGACCCGGCGCTGACCGCCGAGGCCATGCTCCGCGAGCCGCTGACCACGCCCAAGCACCTGCTCTTCGTCCACGGCGTGACCGACGGCGAGGTTGCCCCCGAGAGCCTGCACGCGGTGCTCACCGCCGCCTCGATCCCCTCGGCCGGCGACACGTTGGACGACTACGGCCAGGCCACCACCACCCGGCCGGTGTACGAGAACGTCAACACCGACGCGGGGCGCCGGACGGCCGCGAGCATCCAGGTCGACGCCGGGCACGCGGCCCTGCGCAAGAGCGAGGGGGAAACGGTGGCGAACTTCGTCGGCACCGGCGCGAGCTCCGGGGGCTCGCCGACGATCGAGTAGGCGCGCTGCCTACGCCGGCGGCAAGAACACGAGGATCGCGCCCTTCTCCGGCAACTTCGTGGCGTCGATCTCGCCCACCTCGGCTGCCGGGACGACCCCGTCGCCGTCACGGTCGCAGCCGTACCGCAGCGTGGTGATGGGTCGCGACACCGAAGAGAACGACCACGACCCGCCGAGGACCTGCTCCCGACCCAGGATCTCGCCGCGCGCGTCGACCAACTCGACCCACCCCACGCCGAGGCAGTCGCCGGCCACCGTCCCCGCCGGGGCGACCCCCTGGCCCGTCGGCAAGTCCGCGACCGGCACCCGCGTGTCGAGCGGCGCGAGGACCACCGGGTAGTCCGGGGGCTCCGCAGCGACGAGGCAGCCCAGGAGGAGTGTCAGGCTGGCTCCACCTTGCACGGCAACCCCGCCATCGCCGGGGTGCCGGTGAAGGGATCCAGGCGGTCCGTAGGCAAGAGCGACATGGCGTCGAGGGCGTAGCCCGCAGGCAGGTCGACCACGTCGGGCCGCAGGCCCTCGTCGTGAACCACCCGACCGGTGACGGAACCCGCGGTCGTCGACACCCGGACGCTGCTGCCCTCGGCGAAGCCCGCCGCGGGGTTCAGCGTGATGCCGGGGTCGCCCGCGCGGTCGAACGGGCGCGTGGCCTCGTCGCGCGCGGCCGAGGTGAGCAACCGGAAGGCCTGGCCCGGGGCGGGACTCGGAGGCGCCAACTTCGCCAAGGCGCCGGCGATCTCCGCGGGCAAAAGTTCAATCTTGCCGCTCGCCGTGCCCAGCCGCCAGGTAGCGCGGTCCACCTCGCCCCCCCACCACGGGCCTCCCTCCTTGAGCTGGGCGAGGGTGACGGCCTCGGTGCGATCGAGCAGTCGTGCCTCCCAGGCTCCGAGGTCGGCGGTGGACAGGTAGGCGCCCAGGGCCCGCAGGTGCGGACCGAACTCGCCGCCTCGGAGGCTGGGGCCGACGGCGCGGGCGAGCGACGCGAGGATCTCGTCCTCCGGCCGTGCCTCGCCCGGCGGCGCCACCAGCGCGGGCGTGTAGGCCGTGGTGCGGTACGGGAGAATCGCCGTGTCGTGCAGGTGCAGGTCCTCCCGTTCCCAGGGGTGCGTGGAGGGCAGCACGTAGTGGGCAAGTTCCGTGGTGGCGGTGTCGGCGATGTCGATCGCGACGAGGAGTTCGAGGCCGGCCAGCGCATCGCGAAGTCGCGACCCACCTGGGAGCTCCCGGGCCGGGTCCCCGTGGACGCTGACGAGCGCGCGGACCTGTCCCTCGCCGGGGACGAGGATCTCATCCGCCAGGAGCGGCCCCGGCGCCTGCAGACACAACAGGGGGTAGTCGCCCACCCGCGTGCGCGGTGCCTTGGCGGTGGGGAGGTTCTTGGCGAGCGCGTGCGGGTCCAGCACGCCCTTGTTGTCGTAGAGCCCACCCGGCCGCATTAGGTTGGCGGTGATGGCGTGGAGGACCAGGAGCGCCCAGGCGGTGAGCGTGCCGTACTCCGACTGCAGCGCCTGCGGCGAGCGGTGCGCCACCGCCATCGCGGCGCGGCTGAACTTCAGCGCCACGCCGGCGATCTCGTCGGCCTGCACGCCGCAGATCTCCGCTGCCCGTTCGGTGTTCCATGGCGCGACGGCGTCGCGCAGCGCCCCGAACCCCGCGCACCAGTCCTCGACGTACTGCTCCTCGTGCCAGCCATTTTTCACCACCTGGTCGATCATGGCGAGCAACAGGAACAGCTCCGTCCCCGGGCGAATCTTGAGGTGCAGGTCGGCCTTGGCGGCCACCGGCGTGCGGCGCGGGTCCGCCACGACCACCTTGGTGCCCTTGGTCTTGCGCGAGAACGCCAGGTCCGACGCGTGGTTGCGCCCCGCCTGCATCGGCCCCCAGCCCTGGGCCTCCTGGTTGCCGCCCACCAGGAGGACGTAGTGGGCGCGGCCGATGTCGGCCTGCAGCGGCAAGGCGTGCCCGAGCACCAGCTCCGTGGCCCGGAGCCAGGGCCCGCCCACCTGCGACAGCGGCGAGAACAAGTTCGGCGACCCCAGCCCCAGCGTCCACGCCAGGGTGCGGGCGAGGCCTCGGCTGTGGGTGCCCACCGGCGCGCCGGCGTAGGTGGCGATCGCCCGGGGACCCGACTGCTTCCGGATGTCTTTCAGCTTACCGCCGATCTCCTTGATCGCCGTGTCCCAGTCGATCTCCTCCCAGCCACGGGCACCCCGCCGACGGGGCTTCCGCAGGCGGCGGGGATCGTCACTCGCCCCAGTCGACGCGCTGCAAATCCCGCACGTGCCGTACCGCCCCATCGCGTCGTCGGTGTTGGGGCGTAGTTCGACGATGCGACCGTCGCTGACGGTGGCCAGCAGGGAGGCCATACACTCGCCGCACCGGCACCAGGTAGGAATCGTCTGCGACATGGGCTCTCCGGTGGACCTGCGGCCCCGGACCTAACTCGCCATTCCCGGGATGACGGCGCGCAGCAGCCGTGCCGTGTGAGGCAGCTGACCAGTCCACCCGAGCAAGGCCTCGGCCGCCGCCCGGTGGCGCAGGTGCGGGACGACGCGCGCCACCAACCCGTCCACGTCGGGACCCCAGGCCGCCGCCAGGTGGGCGACCACGGTGGACTGGGGGTTTGCGCAGAGGGCAAGCGCCGCCGCCCTCACCGCCAACGCCGGGTCCACCGCGAGGAGCGCCGCCGCCGGCTCGCCCCGCCCGGTGCTGGCCGCCGCCGACAGCAACCCCTCCACGTGCCCAACCTCGGCGTGGGCCACGCAGGCCTGGGCGAAGGCCGGGTGGACCGCCGCCGCCGCCAGGTGCACCGTGCCGGCGCGGATCCCCTCCACCTTCCGCGACAACCGCACCACCCAACTCGCGGCGGGGTGACGGGTGGCGCCGACCCGCAGCACCTCGATCGCGGTGCCATCGTCGCGGCCTGCATCACCACAGAGTTCGAGCAACCGTCCGTACAGGCCCCGGGGCGACAACTGCGCCTCGAGTTGGTCCACGAATCGCAGCGAGGCGCGCACGAAGGCCGCGCCCCCGGGTGCCCGCGGGCCGCACGTCACCTCGGCCAGTGCCACCGGTGCCTTCTCGGACAGCATCGACAACAGCGGCACCGGGTCGTGGAGTTGTCCCGCGGCGCGGAGGATGGCGTCGAGTTGGAGCCGGGCGTCGTCGTCGTCGCGGACCACCGTCGCCGGTCCCCACGCAGGCGCGCCCGGGGGGGACGAGACCATCGGCCGTGGCGGCAGGGCGGCCCCCGGCGTCGTCGGCTCGTCGGCGAAGGGGGCGGCGCCGGTGGTGGCGTCGGCCAGCGGCACGCCACCGCTGAGGCTGCGTCCCGCCGGGCTCGGGCGGCGTTTCCGGCTCACCGGCGCACGCCGCAGGCGGTGAGCACGTCGCCCTCGGGGTAGCGACAACCCACGGGCACCCCGACCAGTTGCCCGATCGGGTCGGCGGGGTGGAAGTAGCCGGTGCGAGCCGGGACCCCGGGCTCGCCGAGCAGCGGGTGCCCGGGCTCGACGAGCGGCGTGCCGTCGCCGTAGGCGGCGTCGAGTCCGCAGGCGGCCACGGCGGTTCCCGCCTCGTCGTCGGCCACCATCAGGATGCTCAGGTCGCGGTGGTCGAGGGCCCGCAACGCCGTCCACGCGGCGTCGAGCAGCCCGAATCGGTCGGCGCCCTGCACGTCGCCGAGGGCCGCACGGACGGCCTCAGCGGCGAGCCAGCCCTACTCGGGGCTGGCACTGCCGCGGACGCGGCCGGCGTAGGCGAGGCGAGCCCGCCCCCGCCCGCCCTCCCCGCGGAAGTGACCGCAGAAGGGGGTTCGTCCCGAGGTGCCGACCAGCAGCGCACGCATGGGGGCTAGACGTCGCGGTCGATGATCGTCGCGGTGCCCTGGCCGAAGCCGATGCACATCGTCACCAGGCCTCGCCGCCCGCCGGTCCGTTCCAGGACGCCGAGTAGCGTGGTCGTGAGCCGCGCCCCGGATGCGCCCAGCGGGTGCCCCAGGGCCACCGCCCCACCGTGCACGTTGGTCTTGGCGAAGTCGAACTCCAGCGCCCGACCGCAGCCCAAGGCCACGCAGGCGAAGGCCTCGTTGATCTCGACCGCGTCGATGTCGCCGATGCCGAGCCCGGCCTGGGCGAGCGCCTTGCGCGTGGCCGGGATCGGCGCGGTGAGCATGATCGTAGGGTCGCACCCCGCGGTGGCCATCGACACGATCTTCGCCCGGGGTTTGAGCCCGTAGCGTTTCACCGCCGACTCGCTCGCCACCAGCACGGCCGACGCGCCGTCGGTGATCTGCGACGACGACGCCGCGGTGACCACCCCGTCGCTGGCGAAGGCCGGCTTGAGCTTCGCCAGGTCGGCCACCGTGGAGTTGCGGATGCCATCGTCGGCGGCCACGTCGCCCACCGGGACGATCTCGTGGTCAAACCAGCCGTTGGCACGCGCCTCGCCCGCGCGGCGGTGCGACTCGACGCTGAACTCGTCGAGTTCCTGTCGCGACAAGCCGAAGCGTTTCGCGACCAACTCGGCGCTGGTGCCCTGCGGGACGATGCTGTACTTCCAGCTCATCTCCGGGGCCGGGAGCGCCGGGTTGCCGTTGAGGAACATGTCGCTGCCCATGGGAACCCGGCTCATCGTCTCGACGCCGCCTGCGATCACCACGTCCTGGAAGCCCGACGCCACGCCCATCGCCGCGAAGTTCAGCGCCTGCTGCGACGACCCGCACATGCGGTTCACGCTCACGCCGGTGACGTCGACCGGGAAGCCCGCCACCAGCGCGCTGTTGCGGGCGACGTTGAGCCCCTGCTCGCCCACCTGGGTGACGCACCCCAGCACCACGTCGTCGACGTGAGCGGGGTCGAGGCCGGTGCGCTCCACCAGGGCGCGCAACACGTGGGCGCCCAGTTGATCCGCGCGGTTCGACGACAGCGCGCTCTGCCCCTTGCTCACCCTCGCGAGCGGGGTGCGGACGGCGTCGATGATGTAGGCGATGCCCATGAATTACTCCTTGAAGTAGCCACACGTCAGCATCTCGCTGCCGTAGTAGGGGTTGGCGACGGTCTCGCCGGCTTGCACCCAGCTCGCGTTGGCCATCGGGCAGAAGGCCTCGGCCACGACCGCGCTGCCGCCCTTGTGGGCCCGGAGGTACGCGACGATCGCCCCCGACTGCCCGTTGAGGCCCGTGCGCTGCCCGGCAATGTCGGCCGAGGCCAGCGGCGCCAGCGCCTGCGACACCGCCGGGAGCGGGGTGGCCGACGCCGCCGCCAGTGCGCCCAGCGGCAACGCCGCAGAACTGTCGGCGGCCAACGCGGCGTTGACCGCCACGTAGGACTCCAGGATCGCGCTCGCCTCGGGCGTGTCGCAACACTGGAACGTGGGGCGAGGGGCCGGCGCTGGCGCCTCGGCCTTGGGCGCGCTCGCGGGCGCGGGGGGCGCCGCGACGGCGTGGGGTTGAGTGTCGCCGCAGGCGACCAGGAGTGCGAGTAGCATGCGCGCCCGGTAACCCGGCGCGTCCGGAGTTAGCCGCCTCCCCTCCCCGGCACGTCCATGATCCTCACCATCGCCCTCGCCCAGGCCCTCGTCCCCCTCGGCGGAGAGGCTCCCTGCGGCACGACCGACACGCGCCGGGCGTTCGCGGCCGGGGACTCCCGCGACCGCCCCGCCCGGGCGGAAGGTGATGGCTACGACACCGAGCACTTCCACATCGAGGGCGACGGCTACGAGCCTACCGAGGAGGAGTACGCGCTGCTCGGGACGATCCTGGAGGAGGTGTGGGCCCACGAGATCGACACGCTCGGCTACCTCACGCCCTACGGTGAGGGTTTGTTCAGCGTGTACCTGGAGAACATGCCGGTGGGGCTCTACGGCTACACCGGCGTGGAGCGCGACGGTCTCACCGCCTACGTGGCAATCAACCCCGACATGCGCTGGACCGGTCGGACCACGGAGGACGCCTGGAAAGTCACCGCCGCCCACGAGTTCTTCCACGCGATCCAGTTCGAGTACGACTACTGGGAGTCGGGCTGGTGGATGGAGGCCAGCGCCACCTGGATGGAAGACGAGGTGTACGACGAGGTCGACGACTACACCTACTACCTCGAGGAAGGAAGCTGGCCCGACTACCCCGAGATCTCCATGGTCGCGGAGAACGGCTGGCACGAGTACGGGCAGACGATCTGGCCGCACTACCTCCACGATCTGCACGGCGGCGCGCCGGCGATCAAGGCGCTGTGGGAGGCCTGCGCCGACGCCACGATCCTCGACGCCAGCGCTGACTTCTTCGGCTCCGACGACGCCTTCGAGTCGGCCCTGGTCGACTTCCAGACACGCAACGTGCTCGCCTACGCGGGCTACGACGAGGGCGCCTCGTGGTTCCCGGTCTACACGCGCGACGTGCTCGCCGAGGGCGCGGCGCTCCCCGCGACGGTAGCCCCCACCGAGTACTTCTCCGACTACCTCGGCGTCAACTACTGGCGTTTGCCGCTGGCAGAGAGCGGGGGACAAGACCTCGTCGTCGACTTCACCGGCCTGCCGATGGACGACGGCAACACCGTGCGCTGGCACCTGGCCCTCGCCGGGACCGATGGCACGGCCTGGACGACCGTGGCCGACACCACCAAGGACCCCCTGTCCCTGCGCCTGCCCACGGCCGCGTGGACGGAGGCATGGGTGATGGTGGGCATCCTCTCGCCGGTCACCGGCGTGGACCACGACCAGTACGGCTCGAACCCCCGCTACACCGAGAATCCCCCCGCCTACACCCTCGACGTGTACCTCGCGGAGCCGCTGCCGAGCGACACCGGCGACACCGGCGACACCGGCGACACGGGTGCGGAGACGGACGACTCGGGGACCGACGACACCGCGACGGCCGACAAGCTGTCACCCGGTGACGACGACGAGGCCGCCGCTTGCGGCTGTAGCGGCGCCGCGATGCCCGCGGCGCCGGGGTGGCTACTCGGCGCGGGACTCGCCGCGGTGGCGCGGCTACGTCGCCGTGGTGCCGTCAGCGGACGCTGACCAACTCCCCGGTGGTGCTGAGCACCATCCCGACGTCGCTGTCGAACCAGCTGGTGTCGGAGTAGCTGGCGCCGTCGATCATCGTGTTGCTGGTGAGCGGGAGGGTGTCGTACGTGCCGGCCGGCACGGTCTTCGTCGTCGCGGAGCCCACCGTGTACCCGGTGTAGCCGGAGGCGCTGGTCGTCCAGTCCTCGCTGGTGCTGGACCACCCCTCGGCGGTGTAGGCCCAGGTGTCGCTCCAGGTGGCACCCGGCGCCATGTCGTGGACCACCCCGAGGTAGGGGTCGGTGTATGTGGCGACCACGCCGCTGCTGTAGCGCGTACCCTCGTAGACGATCGAGCTCTCGCTGGTGAACTCGACGAGCGAGGCGCCGTCGGTGTCGCAGGCGTAGGTGTAGGAGGCCGTGCCCTCGCTCTCGATGCCACTGGAGACGAAGGTGGAGGCGTAGGTGAGCTCGGTGGTCGCGCCCACGCTGCGGGTGGTCATCGTCCAACTGCCGTAGTTCCCCGAGCTCTCGTAGCTGGCGGTGGTGTCGTAGCCTCGCACGCGCCCGGCGGCGCCGAAGCCCGCGAAGCTGGGACAGGGCCCGGTGTCGGCGTCGGCATCGCTGTCGCTGTCGCTGTCCGCATCGCTGTCGCCGTCCGCGTCGCTGTCGCTGTCCGCATCGCTGTCGCTGTCCGCGTCGGTGTCACCGTCCGCGTCGGTGTCCGTGTCGCTGTCGCTGTCGCTGTCGGCATCGGCGTCGAAGGGGTCGGACTTGCCTTCGCCGCCCTCGACGGGTGTGGGGACGCATGCAGCCAGGATTGCGAGGACGCCAACAACCATGCCGAACTCCGTCGGAGGGGGGCGGTAACGCCGGGTCCAGCTTCCCGCCCGTGAACGCCCCTACTTCACCGGCGCGGTGCCGTTGGTGGCCCAGGTGGCGCCGAGCTTGCCGGTGCTCTCGTACACGAAGACGCTGTACGCCAGGCCGCGCTCCAGCGACACCGTCGGGAACGAGGTGATCGCGGCGTCGGGGCCATTCACCGCGAAGGCCACGGACAGGGCGTTGACCTCGCGCATCACCTCGGTGCCGGGCGCCACGTCGGTGAACACCGTCACCTTGCCGTCGGTGGTCGCCAGGTCCACGCCGGGGGTCGACGAGAGGTTGTACATGAGGATCGTCGCCTTGGCACGGTTGCTCGAGAGGGTGTCGACCAGCGGGATCACCTCGCTCTTCCCCGGCATCCCGCTCACCACGGTCACGAACGCCCCGGCCGCTGCCGTGACCGCCTGGCTGCTCTTTCCGAGGGCCACACTCACGCTCCCGCCGGGCACCGCGTAGTAGGGGGTAGCGTTCCCGGTCGCGACCGACCCAGTGGTGTACTGTCCCACCTTGCCGCTGATCGCGCCGCTCCCCACGTTGACCACCCGGACGAACGCCGAGCCCGCGGGGGGCGCCGGCGCGTAGAGACCGACGTCGCCCCCGTCCTGGGCGAGGGCAAGCGCGGCGAGGGCGAACAGGTTCACGGCGGGCTCCGGGGAACGGCCAGCCAGCTAACACAGCCGACGCGCGGTATCTGCCGTGCCCGCGGCAACAGAGCGCGTTAGGCCGGGCCCGCTCCGGAGACCCTCGTGAACCCCCGCACCTTCGGCTGGATCCTCGGCGGCGTGTTGTGCGCCACCGGCATCATCAACCTGTTGTTCTCGTTCGACAGCGGCGGCGCCGACATCGCGCTGTCGTTGGACCGCGTGGGCTGGGACGCCATGGGCGACCTCGGCCCCAACGGGAAGTTCCCGCTCTCCGTGTTCTGCATCCTGGTTGGACTCCCCACCCTGGTCTACCTGAACGCCACGCAGTGGAAGAACACCGGCGGCTACTAGCCGCTCACTCGAGGTCGCCCCATGCGCGTGCTCATCGCGCAACTCAGCCCGGTGGTGGGCGACGTGGTCGGCAACGCCGACGCCTGCATCGCCGCCATCCACGAGGCCGAGGCCAGGGGCGCACGGGTGGTGGTGTGCCCGGAGCTGGTGGTCAGCGGCTACCCGCCGCGCGACCTGCTCGAGCGGGTCGACCTCGTCGCGGCTTGCCGCGCGGCCGCCGAGCGGATCGCCGCCGCGACGACGTCGACCATCGCGGTTTTCGGCTGCCCCTGGGACGACGGTGGGCTGCGCAATAGCGCGGTGGTGGCGCACGCCGGGCGCATCGTCGCCGTGCGCCACAAGTCGCTCTTGCCCACCTACGACGTGTTCGACGAGGGCCGCTACTTCGTCCCCGAGACCGACCCCCGCCCGGTCGAGGTCGACGGCCTGCGGCTCGGGATCACGATCTGCGAAGACATCTGGAACGAGGCAGGTCTGGTACGCCACGCCTACGCCCTGGACCCGGTGGAGCGGGTGAAGGGCTGCGACCTGGTGGTCAACCTCTCGGCGTCGCCGTTCCACGCGGGCAAGGGCGCGTTGAGGGCGGAGCTGGTATCGCGACAAGCCACCCAAGCGGGTGCGACGCTGGTCTACGCCAACATGGTGGGCGGCAACGACGAGTTGTTGTTCGACGGGGCCTCGCTGGTGGCCAACGCCCGTGGCGAGATCGTGTTCCAGGGCGAGCAGTTCCGCCCCGGGCTCGCGCTGGTCGACACCGGCGGCCCCGCCGTCGAGCCGCGCTTCGCCGCCTTCGAAGACGAGGTCCTCGACGCCCTGGTGATGGGGACCCGCGACTACGCGGCGCGGACAGGTTTCTCCACGGCGGTGATCGGCCTCTCGGGCGGCATCGACAGCGCGCTGGTGGCGGTGATCGGCGCCCGCGCCCTCGGCGCCCACAACGTGGTGGGCCTCGGCATGCCCGGCCCGTACAGCAGCGAGGGCAGCGTGAGCGACGCCCGCGCCCTGGCCAAGAACCTGGGCATGCCCTTCGAGATCGTGCCCATCACCCCCGCCTGGACGGCCTTTTCCACCGCGCTGGCGCCGCTTTTCGCCGGGAAAGCGCCCGACGTGACCGAGGAGAACTTGCAGGCCCGCGCCCGGGGCACGGTGCTGATGGCGGTCTCCAACAAGTTTGCACACCTGCTGCTCACTACCGGCAACAAGTCGGAGATGGCGGTGGGGTACTGTACCCTCTATGGCGACATGAACGGCGGACTCGCGATCATCGGCGACGTGTTCAAGACCGACGTGTATCGTCTGTCGCGACATGTCAATGCCGCGCAGGAGCTGATCCCGCCCGC
The DNA here is from genome assembly GCA_964359125.1 of uncultured Klebsiella sp. Taxonomy (GTDB): domain Bacteria; phylum Myxococcota_A; class UBA796; order UBA796; family SXON01; genus SXON01. Next base: position 18,858 of record CAYHRZ010000032.1, read on the forward strand.
CACGCTGACCAAGCCGCCGTCGGCGGAACTCGCCCCCAACCAGACCGACCAGGACTCGCTGCCCCCCTACCCGGTGCTCGACGGCATCCTCCGCCTCTACGTGGAGGGGGTGCAGGATACCGAGAGCATCGTGGCGCGGGGCTACGATCGGGCGCTGGTGGAGCGCGTGATCCGCATGGTTGTCCGTAGCGAGTACAAGCGGTGGCAGGCCGCGCCGGTGCTGCGGGTGTCGCCCCGGGCCTTCGGCTCCGGCCGCCGCATCCCCCTCGCCCAGCGGTGGCACTAGTGCCCTTCGGACCCCGCCCCGGGCGAGGCGAAGCCGCGCGCCGCGCGCTGCACGCCGAGGTGGACCGCCTCGCGCACGACCTGCGCGCACCGATCGGCGCCATCGACGAGGCGCTCGCGGCGTTGGCGAAGGGCGAGGGTTTGCCCCCGGGGCTCGAACCCGAGGTGATCTTCGCCGGCGGCATGCCGCGCATCCGGCCGGTGCTGGTGGTGCTCGCCAGCAGGGCGGGCAACGGTCACGGACGGGGCGGCAGCGGCGACGCCGAGGGCGCCGAACGCCCCGACGCCGAGGGCGCCGACGCCGAAGGCACCGTCGACGTCGCCTACGTGGCGGAGCTATTGCAGTCGGCGATCCGGCTGCACGACCTCGCCCTCGGGCGCCAACACGGCCGCCGCCGACGCGCCGCCCGGCGGGTCCTCGGCGGCGCCGCGCACCTGCTCGGGGCCCACCACCTCACGCTCCGGGCGCTGGAGATCGCCCGGAGGGCCCCCGCGCCCGAGATCCTCGGCGACGCGCTCGACGCCCTGCGCGAGGTGAGCGAGGGCCAGGCGCTCGGCGAGTCCCTGAGGGGCCGCCCCGCCACCGGCCCCGAGGCCCACCAGCTTGCCGAGGGTCACACCGGCGCGATCTTCGCCTTCTCCTGCCGCGCGGGGGCGCGGCTCAGCGGCGCCCCCCGACCCGCCGTCACCGGCCTCGGCCGCTACGGCCGCCACGTCGGTGTCGCGGTACACCTCGCCGAGGACCTCGCCGTGCTGGAGCGCGGCGACGACCCCGTGATGCTGGTGTCGCGACCTGCACTCTACCCGGTGGCCATGGCGGGCGAGCGGGACCCGCAGGTCAACGCCATCTGGCGGCAGTTGTGCGGCACGCCCGACGCGAGACTCGCCGAGGCCCTGCGCAGCGGCGTCCGGGACGCCGGCGGCATGCAGTCGGCCCGCGAGGCGCTGGCCACCGAGGCCTGGGCGGC
>CAYHRZ010000033.1:0-19999 GCA_964359125.1 uncultured Klebsiella sp.
CAGGTCGAACACTTGGAGCGCCCGCTGGGGTCCGTCGCCCTTGGCGGCCAACTCGGCCAACTCCGCCACGCGGGCGCTCCCGGCTTGCGCGGCCAGGGTGCCGGGGTGTGTCCACGCGGGGGCGAAGGGCAGGACGCTGAAGAGGCCACCCGGGATCCGGACACAGAGGTCCGAGGCGGCGAAGGCGTCGACGACTGGGGACAGCTTGCTCACGTTTCGCTCCACCCGTGTTTGAGTGCGGTTTCGACGACAAGGCGTGCGCCCAGGAGGCGCCACACGGGAAGGGTGTCGGCCCCGGTGGCCACGGCGCCGGCGACGGTGCCCGCTGCGGCGAGGGCTGGGGGCAAGAACGACGCGGCGCTCTGCGCGATGGAGCCCACCTTGTCGCGCGTTTGGACCGCCACCTCGTCGAAGGGGCCCAGGAGCGCGCCCACGGCCTCCCGGGCGCTGGTCCCGGTGCCCCCGCCGAGGAGGGTCTCCAACTTTGCGACCACCACGCCGCCGTGCTTGTCGATCAGCGAGGTGACCGTAGCGGTCGCGCCCTGGGCGAGGTCGTCGCCGAAGGGCAAGGCGAGCTCGACGGCCACGTAGTAGTGCAACAGCGCGCTCCCGGCGGGGAGGGCGCGCACCCGGGCGACCCGCTCGGCCAGCGTGGCACCCGGGAGACTGGCCACCATGGCGCCGAGACCCAGCGCCTTGAGGGCCGCGTCGGCCCCCTGCTGCGGGTCCGTGTCGAGCGCCTTGGCGCCTTGCCCAAAGAACAGCCCCAGCGCCGTGCGCAGGCCGCTGACGACGGAGATGCCTACGTCGCCGGTGTCGAGCGCGTCGGCGATGGCGAGTACCCGGCGCGCGGCGGGGCAGGCCGTCCACGCCTCGGCCCGCGCGTACTGGGCATCGTCGATCTCCGGCGCCACGCACAACCGGGCCTCGGCGAGGGAGGTGTAGGGCACGAGTTCGGGGGCGCCCGGGATGGCGTCCATCAACCCCCAGAGGAGGCGGACGGTGGTGTCGGTCTCGCCGAAGCGGGCGAGCAGGTCGTCGAGGGCAGGGCCGGTCATGGTCGCGGCATGTATTCGGCCGTGGCCCCCGACGCGCGGTCCTCAGAACACGCGCTCGAACACCACGTAGAAGCCGAAGTTGGGCTCGTAGGTGACGGAGCCGTCGCCCTCCTCCACCAGTTCCATGCCCATCGCGGCGTCGAATCGCCCGGCGAAGGTTTTCTCGATGATCGGGTGCAGGCCGAAGCCCACCCCGGGGTGGACGGGGAAGTCGGCGTCGGCGTCGTTGCCGTAGACCGCGCCGAGGTCCACGAAGGGAACGGCCTGCCAACGGACCTGCCGTCGCAGGATGGTGTGCGTCCCGATGTCGACCCGCAGTTCACTGTTCGACAGCACCTTTCCCGGCCCGCGCCACCGGCCGAAGCTCACGCCGCGCAGCGTCTCGCTGCCGCCGAAACCCACGGTCGGCACCAGGCCGCCCCAGGTGATGTAGTCGAAGAACGGGATGTCGCCCCACATGTGTTCAGCCATCAGCCGGGAGCCGAACACCACCGAGGCCCCCAGCGGCACGAAACCGCGTACTGAGGCGAAGGCAGCCACCCACTGCCCCGGCACGCCCGGCAGCGGGGGCGTGGCCCTTGCCGCCAACTCGACCAGCACGCCCTTGTCGGGGGTGAGTTCGGGCTCCCGCGTGTCGTACAAGAGCCCGGCGCCGCCCTGGATCGCCGGGCCCCCGTCCATCCCGAAGGGCTGCTCTTCGGCGAGCAGCGAGCCCTCGTAGGCACGGACCTCCGAGTACCTACCCGAGAAGAACGCGAACCACGCCCAGGGGCCGCCGATGGCGGTGCGCAGGGTGAGGCGGCCGAAGGGCTGCACCAGCGTGTACCGGTAGCGCTTCTCCAAGGCCCCGTCGGCGCCGTCGACGGCCGCTCGCGCCACCGTCGTGCCGTTGCCGATCCCCCAGTAGCCGTCGTTGAGCCATTGCCGGAAGGCGAAGTGCCCGGACAGGCGCGCGCCGCCTTCCCGGCCGAGGCCGGGGAGATCGAAACGCACGCGGTGGTGGTGGTACCCGTTGCTGCTGGCGTAGCCGTGCACGACGAGGGCGGCCTGGTAGGGGTCGTATCCATCCTTGTACCAGTCGAGTTCGAGCCGGGCCCCGAAGCCCAGACCGTCGTCGCTGTCGTAGCCGATGGCCGGCATCACCACCCACATCGGGTTCGGCCGGGGGCGCTCGGGAGGGATGGCCGGATCGGCGGCCGCGAGCCCCGCCAGGAGGAGCGCCGCGAGGCCGCCGCTCATCCGATCCCCAGGAGGCCGAGCGGGCGGACCCGCTCGAGCGCACGCAGTTCGGAACGCGACAACGAGGGGCGGACGTCGTCCCAGTGCAGCGGCGGGTGCTCGACGCCGCAGTGTTGCAGAAGAGTCGCGACCGCAGGCGGCACCGGCTCCTCGCCGTCGATCCCGTGGGCGAGGGCAGCCACCGCCCCACCCACCCACAGCAAGCGGCCGTGCAGGGGTTGCTCTAGCCCTTCCAGCGCCCGCGTCACGCGGTCGGGTTCTTCGGTGGTCGCCGGGGTGGCGCCGCGGAACCACGTGTGAACTGGGCGGTCTAGCTGTTCTCCCTTCATCCAGTACCTCAGCATCTCCGGGAGCACGTCGTCGAAGGCGTCGGCCGGGGCGCCCGCCGGGTCCTCGTGCGGCACGTCGTTCTGGGCGAAGGCGCCCGGCACCGGGCGAGGCACCACCCCGAAGTGCGCCGGCGCGGCGTAGACCGCCGAGTGGCGCGTCAGGACGAAGCGGTGCCAGAACGCCGATCGCAGCACCCCGGCGGCGAAGAGTTGCCGGGCGACCTCCGCGCTGTCGACCGTCTCCTGGAGGGTCTGGCCGGGGAAACCGTACATGAGGTAGGCGTGCACGAGGGTGCCTGCCTGGGAAAAGGCCGCCGCCGCCCGCGCCACCTGCTCGATGGTGACGCCCTTCTGCATCTTCTCCAGGAGGCGGTCGCTGGCTACCTCCAGCCCGCCCGTGACCGCGACCAGCCCGCTGCTGGCCAGCAACCGGCACAAGTCGGGCGTGAACGCGCTCTCGAACCGGATGTTGCCCCACCAGGTGATGGCCAAGCGACGCCGGAGGAGCTCGAGGGCGAAGTCGCGGGCGCCGCGGGGAGGCGCCGCCTCGTCGACGGCGTGGAATCCGCGCTGGCCGGTGGTCGACACCAGCGCCTCGACGGCGTCGACCAGGTCGACCGTGCGCGCCGGCGCGTAGCGGGCGATGTAGTCGAGGTTCACGTCGCAGAAGCTGCATTTCTTCCAGTAGCAGCCGTGAGCGAGTGTGATCTTGTTCCAACGGCCGTCCCCCCACATGCGGTGCGCGGGGTTCGTCGTGTCGACCAGTTGGAGGTAGTGGTCCAGGCGCAGGTCGCCGTAGTCGGCCGCGAAGGTCGTCGGCGCGTGGGTCGCGGTATGGAAGTAGCCCTCGCGGGTGCGGGTCCGGCAGAGCGCACGAGCCCCGCCGCTTTGCCAACGGATCAGGCTGTGCAGCGGGGCCTCGCCGTCGTCGTAGGTGAGCGCGTCGACGTTGTCCCAGAGCCGCGCGTCGTCGACCTCGCGGAGTTCGGTGTTCACGTACCCACCGCCCATCACCACGAAGGCCCCGCGCGCCCGGAGACGGCGGCCCACGCGCAGCGCGCCGTAGAGGTTGCCCGGGAAAGGCACGCTCAGCCCCACGAGGTCGGCGCTGTCGAGGGTGTCGGCGAGTTCGTCGAGCCACTGGTCCAGCAGGGTGGTACGGCCTAGGCGCGCGTCGATGGCGTCGAAGCTCACCGGGCCGGCGGCGAGGTGGTGCTGGTAGCGGTGCAGGGCGAAGCCTTCGTCGATCTCGCTGGCGACGAGGTCGGCGAGGTCGGCGAGGTAGAGCGTCGCCAGGTGACGGGCGACGTCGTCGATGGCCGCCGCGCCCAACTCGCCCAGCTCGGGGTCCAGGAGCCGCGGGCCCCGGGGCAAGAAGGGCGTGTCGACGAGGCGGCGGGCGAGAGTGCTGTCGCGGCCTTGCAAGAAGGCGACCACCGGCCCGATCACCGACTCGTGTTGGGCGCGCAGCGCCAGCGCGTGGTCCGCCTCCGCGCTGCCCGGCCCTCTGCTCGCCACCTCGTCGAACAGCGCCGCGAGGCCCTCGCGGCAGTATACCCGGAGCGCCAGCTCGATCCCCAGGTCCCGTTGCCGCGTCGCGACACCCTGGCTCCTGAGAAAGCGAGCCAGGTAGCTGATCGAGGGGTACGGCGTGTTGAGCTGGGTGAGCGGCGGGAGGACCAGCGTGACGCCCGGCGCCATCACCCGTCGAGCCAGGTGTACCAACCCTTTCCGACGCCCTCGGCGTTGAGGCGGATGAGGGAGGCCTCGATGTCGACCGTCTGCCCCGCGCGCAGTTCACAACTCGGCTCGCCCTCGGCGTAGATGCCCACGCGCCCGGCCCGGCAGCCCAAGCGGTAGCAGCGGGGCCCCGCGCCGTGAAAGACCGTCTGCCACTCACCGGCGGCCAGGGCGAAACGACCACTGGCGACCGGGGCCTCGGGCAACTCCGCGGGGGCGCCGCCCCCCCCCGGGCCCGCGCGGGGCCGCGGCGGCCGCGCGGCCGGCGGGACCGGCTCACCCTCCTCCACGACCGGCCGCGCCACCCGGAGCGCGGGGCGGGGCCCCTCGCTCCGTGGGTCGTCGCCCCGGCCGCCCGTGACCACCTCGACCGACGGCACTTCCACCGGCACTTCCACGGGCACGGCCCGTACCTCCACGCTGTCCAACTCGATGTCGCCGAGGGCGCCGAGCGCCGCGCGCAGCGACGACAAGAGTGCGTCGCGTTCTGGCCCCGCGACGACGTCGAGTTCGTCGAGGGCCTCGTTCACACGGACCACGACTTCGTCGATGTCGGGGGGCTCGTTGGGGCTAGACATCGTGGCGCGGACTTACCCGCTACTCGTACGTCGGCAACGGTTCGCCGTGGCTGGCGGCGACAATCGACGCGTAGAGGTCCAGCAGGTAGCGCTCCACGTCGTCGGGCGTGCTGTCGAAGGTGTCGAGGTGGTAGACCAGGGAAAGGTCCACCGCGCCCTGGTCGGTCGCTGCTACGGCACTCCCCTCGAGCAGCGGGATGAACTCGGTGCCCTCGGTCTTCGCCCACACCGACACGCTGCCGTCGGCGTCGCCATCGACCACCCTGAGGTGTCGCCAGGTCACGTCGAAGTCGACCGTGACCGGGTCGGTGACGACGTTGTTCACGCGGTAGGCCACGTCGACCTCGTCGTCCTCGACGACCTCCGAGGTCCAACTCGCCATCTCCCGGCGGTCCACGCCCACGTCGGGGTCGGACAGGGCGCCGAACACGTCCGCCGCGTCTGCCTTCACCCAGCCCCGGAGGTGGCCCCAGTCCCAGCCCTCGTCGCTGCCGCTCTCGGTGACCGCGCGCTCCGGCGTGGGGTCGTCGTCGTCGACGGGTGGGTCCAGCGAGACCGACTCCAGTGGTTCCAGCGCCAGGTCGGGGTTCGCGCCTCCGGTTTCGCCGGCGCAGGCCAGGAACAGCATGAGCATCGGTCGATTATACGCCGCCTCGCATGTCCGCCGCGCACGTCGTCTGCAAGTTCGGGGGCACCAGCGTGTCGTCGCTGGCGCGCTGGCAGACCGTGGCAGCGGTGTTGCGGGCGCACCTGGCCGCGGGACGCTGTCCGTTGGTGGTGTGCAGCGCCCTGTCCGGGGTGTCGAACCAACTCGAGGCGCTGCTCCCGGCCGCCGTGGTCGGCCAGCACGCGCCGGTGCTCGCCGCCGTGCGCGCCCGGCACGAGGCCTTTGCCGCCGAGATGGGGATCCCTGCGGCGCTGGTCGAGCAGCACCTCGCCGAGTTGGAACGGGTCGCGGGCGGGGTGGCGCTGCTGGGCGAGTTCAGCCCCCGGCTCCGGGCCCGGGTGATGGCCACGGGCGAGTTGATGCTCACGCAACTCGCCGCGGCGTGGCTGCCGAAGGCGGGCATCGACGCCAGCCTGCACGACGCGCGCGACATTCTCGTGTCGCGACCTGGCGCCAACGAGGCGCGGCACTACCTCGGCGCCGGCTGCGAGCACGCGCGCGACCCCGCGCTCGACGACCGCCTCGGTCGGGGACCGGCGATCACCCAGGGCTTCATCGCCCGCGACCCGGCGGGGCACACCGTGCTTTTGGGGCGCGGCGGGTCCGACACCTCCGCGGCCTACTTCGCGGCCCGGCTGGGCGCTTCGCGCCTCGAGATCTGGACCGACGTCGCGGGCATGTACACTGCGGACCCACGGGTGGTCCCCCACGCGCGCCTGTTGCGGCGGCTGGACTACGCCGAGGCGCAGGAGTTGGCGGCGATGGGGGCCAAGGTGCTGCACCCGCGCTGCATCGGGCCGGTGCGGGCGGCGGGCATCCCGCTCTGGATCAAGTCCACGCCGGAGCCGGACCTGGCCGGCACCGTGATCGAGGCCAGTGGGCCCGGTGGCGCCAGGGTGCAGGCACTGGCCGCTCGTACCGGCATCATGCTGCTCTCGATGGAGTCGTTGGGGATGTGGCAGGAGGTGGGCTTCCTGGCCCGCGCGTTCGGCGTCCTCGAGCGGCACGGCCTCAGCGTGGACCTCGTGGCGACCAGCGAGAGCAACGTCACGGTGTCGCTCGACGCCTTGGCCAACGCCCTGGACCCGGCGGTACTCGATGCCGCCGTCGCCGAACTGCGGGAGGGATGCGAGGTCCGCGTCATCGGGCCCTGCGCCGCCGTCTCGATGGTGGGCCACCGCATCCGTGCCGTGCTCCACGAGATCGGCCCCGCGCTGGAGGCCTTCGCGGAGCACCGCATTCACATGGTGTCGCAGGCCGCGAGCGACCTCAATTTCACGGTCGTTGTCGACGAGGACCAGGCGTCCCGCCTCGTGCTCGCGCTGCATGGCCGCCTCTTGGAGGCGGGCGCGTCGACGGATCTCGGCCCCGCGTGGCGCGAGCCAGAGGCCTCCTGGCCCCGCTGGTGGAACGCTCGTCGCGACGAACTGATTCAGGTCGCGACCGAGGGGACACCGGTGTACGTGCACGACCTCGACGTGGTGCGGCAGCAGGTGCGAAAGCTCGACGCGGTCGGCGTAGACCGCCGCTTCTTCGCCGTCAAGGCATGCCCAGTGCCCGAAGTGCTGCGCACGGTCGTGGAGGAGGGACTGGGCCTGGAGTGCGTGTCGGCCGGGGAGTTGGCGCTCGCCGCCGCGCTGGTCGGCGGCGACGGGATCCTGTTCACGCCCAACTTCGCATCGAGGGACGAGTACGCGCGGGCCCTGGCCCTGGGCGCGGTGGTGACGGTCGACGGTGACTATCCGCTGCTCGCCTGGCCCGAGATCTTCGCTGGGCGCGAGATCCACGTGCGGGTCGACCCCGGGGCGGGGAAGGGGCACCACCGGCACGTCCGGACGGCGGGCGGTGCCTCGAAGTTCGGCGTGTTGCCCTCCGAACTGCCCGCAGTGAACGCCGCCGCTGCCGCCGCCGGCGCGCGGGTCGTGGGCCTACACGCCCACGTGGGCAGTGGCGTGGGCGAGCCCGGCGCCTGGGGCGACGTGGCGACGATCTTGGTGGGCCTCGCGGCGTCCTGTCCCCACCTGCGACGGCTCGACGTCGGCGGCGGCCTGCCCGTGCCCTACCGACCGGGCGAATTGCCGCTGGACCTCGCCGCCGTGGCCCGCGGCTTGGCCCCCGCGCGGGCGCTGCTGCCTGCGCTCGAGATCTGGGTGGAGCCCGGTCGCTTCCTCGTGGCCGAGGCCGGTGTCCTCCTGCTCCGGGTCACGCAGACGAAGACGAAGGGAAACCGGCACTTCGTGGGCGTAGACGGGGGCATGAACGCCCTGTTGCGACCGGCGCTGTACGGCGCGTGGCACCCGGTGGTCAACCTGTCGCGACCCGACTCTCCGACCTGGGGCCCCGTCGACGTGGTGGGCCCGATCTGCGAGTCGGGCGACGTGGTCGGCGCCGGTCGACTCTTGCCGCGCTGCGAGGAAGGCGACGTCCTGCTGGTGGGGATGGCGGGGGCCTACGGCATCGCCATGGCCTCTACCTACAACACGCGGCCCCTGCCGCGGGTGGTGAACCTGCCGGCGTGACCGAGGGGGAATCCCCCTCCCGCGAGCGAGAGAGGGATTGGGTGGCGCAGCGCCCTAGCGCTTCTTGCCCTTCTTGCCCTTCTTGCCCGCGCCGGCCTTGACGCCGTCGTGGTTGCGACGCCACCACTGGGCGGCGCCCTCGGCGGTCTTGATGCCGAACATCTTGGCGATCTCGGACCAGTCCGCGCCACGGGTCAGCGCGGCGGCGCCGTCGGCCAGGCGCTGCTCACGCCACTTCTTGCGCTCGGCGCGCTGCCGCTCGCGCTCCTCGGACCGGTTCTTCGTCGCCGGCTTGCGCATCAGCGGGTAGGTGCCACCGTTGGCCTTGGCCCAGCGGCGCGCCTTGGCGCGTAGCGCGTCGGAAGAGAGGCCTTCTTTCTCCGCAATCTTCTTCAGGGTCTTCTCGCGCTTGCGCGGGGCGTCGCCGCGCTCGTGCATCTTCTTGAGCAGGTTGAACAGGTCTTCACCGGTCATGTGGTCTCCTTTTTTGGCGGGTGGTCTCGGCAGGACACCGAGGGGTTGGCGGGCATCCAGCCCAGGTTGTGCGTCGCATCCGCGACACCCGTCTTCTACCAGGATCGCAAATCGCGCGCAACGTCGCGACCCGCAAAGGCATCATTCCCAGTTCAGGCGCCAGTCCCCGTGGAGCAAACTCACCGCGCCCGGAACGACGGCGTGCACGCCACGACCGGCAGGCCTGCCGTTGATCTCCACGCCATCCGCGCGGACCTCGACCTCGGCCAGCACCTTCCACACCGGGCGGCGCACCCGGATGACCACGAAGGACTCCGCCGCGGGCGCGACCCGCACGGCGCCGCCGCTGCCGGCCGCGAAACCCACCTCGGCACGGCGCCCCAGCGAGGTGTCGAGGGCCACGCGCGCCTCGGACTGGTAGCGGTAGGAAAAAGTTCCGCCCAGTTGCAGCGGCATCATTCGCCCGCGCACCACCACCGCCGCGATGCCAGAGCCCACGAACACACCGAGGAGGGCGAGGGCGGCTTGTGCCGCGCTCAGTCCGTAATGGCGCGCCACCGGCACGGAGAGCTGGGCCGACACGCCGGGTGCCGCCGCGTTCAACCCGAAAAGCCGAATCGCCTCCCGCGGTCCCAGCTTCGCGTCGGCCACGATCTCCACGTTGACGGTGACGTGGTCGGAGCGCGGGAACAGCGAGAGCGGTGGCCGCGGCATGCGGAGCGGCACCTCGAGGGTCGCGCCCGGCCGCAGGTCGAGCTCCGTGGACACGGGGCCAGCAGCGCCCTTCACGGTGATCTTCTCCAGCTTCATCGTGAGCAGAGTCGTCGACGGGGCGAGTTGGATGGTGGCCACGGGCGCAGCGGAGGAGGGCTCGTTGAGCAGCGTCGCGACGATCCGCGGCTCCCGCCCCTCGCCGCGGACGCTCGGCGCGATCCGCTCGAACGGCAGGCGAGCGCGGAAGTTGCCCAGCCATGCCGCTGCCCCGTCGGTGACCACCCGGCCGCCGAACTCCCGGCTGGCCGCGTCGAGCCCCGCCGCGTCGACCGGGTTGTCTTTCGTAGCGAGCGGGAAGAGCCGCACGTCGAGGCGGTTCTCGGCCACCAGCGCTTCGAGCCGCGCGCCAATCTCGGACTGGTTGCGGATGGCGGAGCACCCCCGCCCGCCGCTGGACCACGGGCTGGCCACGCTGGGCTGGTGACAGAACGACGAGACGATGAAGGCGTGCTGGTACGTCGGGGCCCCCTCGCGGGACAACGACTCCGCGAGCCGGTCCAGGCCCGCGCCGAGGTCCCGGTCGTAGCCGGACGAGAGGTCCAGGGCGCGCACCTTCTCCACCAGCGCGGCGCGCCCGGCGTCGGTCACGGTCGTCGGGGGCAGGGCGACGAGCGGCCGCACGTGGAAGGCCTGGATCTCGACGACGTCGCCCTCGGGCAACGCCGCCACGATGTCGGCGATGGCCGCCCGCAGCGGGAGCGTCGAGGTTTCCATGCCCGCGGAGGTGTCGAGCAAGAACGCGTGACCGACCGGCGCCGAGCGGGCGTTGAGTTCCTCGAGCACCCGGTTGGGAGCCTCGTCCGGGGCGGCGAGGGCGAGGGCGCTGGCGATGGCGAGGGCGAACATCGGGGGGCGTCACCTACTGCCCGGCGACCGGCGCCGCAAGCGGCGGGGCGCGGATGACACCGGTCGTGGGGTGTGGCCGTCCCGGTGGGGCACGGCTGCCCCGCCCCGGGCCCGGTGGCTTCGGCGAAAGTGACGGTTCAGCCGTTGGCACGGCGCTTGCGTAGTCAAGAGCCGAACCCGGTGACCCCATGCTGTTCTCCGCCCTGCTCGCCTGCCTCCCCGCCACCGAGACCGGTCACCTCAACGAGGCCCTCGACGAGGCGGCCGAGCGCAGCGGCGTGCCCCGCGAGGTGATCGCCGCCACCGCCTGGTCGCTGTCGCGCTTCGACCAGCGCGGTGGCGCGGTGAACAACGAGAACGGCGTGGGCCTGATGGACCTCCGGGTCGACGGCAGCTACCCCTCCCTGGCCGACGCAGCAGCGCTGACCGGGAGCGACGAGGACACCCTCGTCGACGACGCCCGCGCCAACCTGGTGGCGGGCGCCGAGATGCTGGCCCTGCGCGCTGCGGAGGAGGCCGAACGCACCGGCGCGCCGGTCGACGACTTCGAGGACTGGTACCCCGTGGTGGCCGCCTACTCGGGCGCCGCGGATCCCCTGGTGGCTGACGGCTTCGCCGCGCAGGTGTTCGACGTGATGCAGTACGGCCTCGCCGTCACGACCGACGATGGCGAGCTCATCGAGATCGCCCCGGTCGACATGGCCTGGCGGCGGATGGACATCCGTGGCAGCTCGCTGGTGTCCGCCTTCGTGCCCGCCTCGTCGTCCAACTACACCAACGACAGCCGCACCAGCGTCAGCATGGTGGTGATCCACACCGTCCAGGGCAGCTACTCCGGGGCCATCTCCTGGTTCCAGAACAGCAGCGCGCAGGTCTCGGCGCACTACGTGGTGCGCAGTTCCGACGGGCAGATCACCCAGTCGGTGGGCGAGGAAGACGTCGCCTGGCACGCGGGCCACTGGGACACCAACGAGGCGAGCATCGGCATCGAGCACGAGGGCTACGTGGATGATCCCGGCAAGTGGTACACCGACAGCATGTACCGCCAGAGCGCAGCGTTGGTGGCTGACATCTGCGACCGCTACGGCATCCCCAAGGATCGGAGCCACATCATCGGCCACTACGAGGTGCCCGGATGTTCCAGCGCGGGCGGCGGCGGCTCGGGCTGCCACACCGACCCCGGCTCGGGATGGGACTGGAACTACTACATGTCGCTGGTGACCGGCACCGGGAGCGGCTCCTCGTCGATGGGGGGCTCCGGCCTCGCGGACGGGGATCTCACCGGGAAGTTCAAGGGGACGGTGCGCGCGGCCAGCTACGGCGAGACCGACACCTGCGAGGGCAACCTCACCGGCTCGGCCAGCGGCGGTCGGCTGTACCTCAACGGCACCTGCACGCTGAAGAACAACCCCAACGCCTCGGGCAACATGCCGGTGTCGTGGACGGGGTCGGTGACCGGCGACGAGGTGGCCGGCACGATGGTGGCCGACGGTCGGTCCGTGAACTGGACCGGGACGCTCAACAGCGACGGCTCCATCGGTGCCAAGTTCGCCGGCAGCAAGGACGTGGGCGGCACCACCGGCATCCTCGAGTACGAGGTGGACCTCTCTGCGGCACCCAAGTAGAACGGGCAGCGCGCGGTGAATCGCGCGGCCACGATCCCGCGGCAGACTATGCGTCTCGCTCCGCCAGCCCCTGCTGGATGGCGGCGATCACCGGGCCGGTGAGCGCGTCCCAGTCGGCCTCGTCGGTCTTGATCACGGTGACGAAGTCCTTCACCGCGAAGATGCTCTTCACGTTGCCGACGGCCCATACGGTGCGCCCCAGCGGGTGGCTGTTGGCCTCGGTGGTCTCGTTGAACGACAAGGAGCCCTTCTCGATCACCGTCACCGAGCAGGTGAACTTCCGGGCGTTGGGGTTGGGGGTGTCTTCGTAGGACACCTTCACCGTGCTCACCGCCGCCGCCTTCGCCGCCTTCTTGGGCCCTTTCGCCGCCGCCCTGGGCGCCTCGGCGGGCTCGGCGGGTTCCGCTGCCTTGGGGGCGTCGCGGTGCTCGCCGTGGCTGTGCCCGTGGTCGTGCCCCCCGCCGTGGTCGTGACTGTGCCCGTGGTCGTGCCCGCCGCCGGGGCCCGCCTCGGGGGCGGCGGGCCGGGGACGGGGCGGTGGGCGCGGCGCCGGCGGCGGCGGAGCCGCGGCGGGCTTGGCGCCCAGGCCGAGGACCTTCTTGACGACGCGGACGGGCAGGCCGAGCAGGGAGCGGATCATGCGGCCCGCGGTAACCCGGTGCTATGGTGGCCGGCCCCCGGAGACCGTGATGCTGCTCACCGTGTTGCTCGCCTGCCCGCCCGCCGCCGACCCACCCGTCGACGACAGCGCCTCCTCGGGCGTCGCGCCCACGTACTACGCCGACGTCAAGCCGATTCTGGACGTGTCGTGCGTGCGATGTCACGACGACAAGGGCATCGCTACTTCCTTCGCCGACCCGGCTTTTGTCCAGGCGCTCGCGCCGACCATCGCCGCGCGCACCGCGGCCGGCGAGATGCCGCCCGCGGCGCCGGATCCCGCCTGTCGCGACTACGAGCGCAGCGCCACGATGGTGGTCACCGACGCACAGAAGGCGGTGCTGGCGGAGTGGGCCGACGCGGGCGCCCCGCTCGGGGACCCGGCAGACGCGGTGGACGGGGGCGGCGTCCCGACGCTGGCGCCCTTCGACATCGAGCGTTTCCAACAAGTGGCCTACACCCCCGACATCGGCGGCGACGGGAACGACTACCGCTGCTACCTGCTGGAGCTCGGCAACGAGGATCCCCTCTGGGTCTCCGGCGTGGAGCCGATCATCGGCAACCCCAAGATCGTCCACCACCTGGTGCTCTACCAGGTCGACGACGACGTGGAGGTCTCCAGCGCGCCGGAGGGCTTCGAGTGCGGTGGCCTCGGCGAGAGCGGGTGGGACTTCTGGGTGGGCTGGGCGCCCGGTGGCGGTCCCTTCTCCCTCCCGGAGGGCACGGCGATGCGCCTGGACAGCAACGCGCGCCTAGTCCTCAACATGCACTACTTCGGGGAGGCCGAACGGCTCGGCGAGAGCGACCTCTCCGGCTACGGATTCGTGACCCAGGCCGACAAGCCGGAGCACGCTGCCGTCGTCTACCCGCTGGGAACGGAGCGCTTCACCATCCCGGCGGGCGAGGAAGCCCACGAGGAGGGCATGTCGTTCACGTGGCGCCAGGACTACGGCACCTTCCACGTGCAGGGCGTGTTTCCCCACATGCACCTGCTCGGCAGCGCCTTCACCATGAGCGCGGGCGACGACTGCATGGTCGACGCGACGCCCTGGGACTTCCACAACCAGCTCACGTCGATGTTCACCCAGGAAGTGGTGATCGACGCGGGCGACCAGGTGGACCTTACCTGCACCTGGGACAACTCGGCGGCCAGCCCCTACCAGTACAACGACCCGCCCGAAGACGTGAAGTTCGGCGAGGAGAGCAACGCCGAGATGTGCTACGCCTTCACCTACGGCTGGTTCGAGTAGCCCGCTCCAGCACGCACACCACCTCCACGTGGTCGGTGCCGGGGAACATGTCGAAGGGGACGACACTGACGACGTCGTAGCCTCCCGTCACGCTCGACACGTCGCGAGCGAGGGTCACCGGATCGCACGACACGTAGACGATGGCCCGTGGACGCGTGGTCGCGACCGCAACGAGCACGCCGGGTGCGCCGGTCCGCGGGGGATCCAGGAGCGCGACGTCGAAGACGGCGGACCCGGGACGGTACTTCCCCGCGTCGCCGGTGGTGACGACGGCCCCCGGGAGGTTGTGGCGCGCGTCGGCGGCGGCGGCGGCGTTCGCCTCGACGACGGTGATGGGCGTACCGCGCCGTGATGCCGCTCGCGACAGGTTCCCAATGCCCCCGTAGAGATCCAGAAGCGCCTCCGGGGTCACCGACCGCACCACCTCGTCCACGTGGGCCACCAGCGCGCGGTTCGCCTCCAGGTTCACCTGGTAGAAGGAGCCCGGTGAAACCCGGAGGCCATCGACACGGAGCGTGGGGTCGCCGGCCACCACCTTGCCGTTGATGGCGACGTCGGGCAGACCGTGACAGCGAGCGGTGGCGTGCACCACCACCCGCAGGCCGTCGCTCCGCAGTTCGACCTCGCCGTCCTTTGCGTCGATTCGCTGGGCGGCCTCGACCACCTCGGGCCGCGCGAGGTCGTCGAGCGGCGCGCTTGCCAACTCGTGTGTCCCGGGCCGGAAGAAGCCGAGCCGCCCGCCTCGGCTCTGCAACTTCACCCGGGCACGCGCGCCGACCACCCGGGCGGACGGTCGCACGGGCTCGACGGGGACGGCCATGCCCCGCCGCGCGAAGGCCTGGCGCAGGAACTCGTGCTTGCGCTCGAGTTGTTCGGCGTAGGGAACGTCAGCCCAGGGGAGGAGGCCGAGTTCGACGAGGGGGGAAGACACGCTCCGGCCGGGCTATCCTGCGCGGCGATGTGCGCCCGCCTGCGTCGACTGTGGCTGCTCCTGGTCCACCCCGGCCAGTGGTCGGCGGAGCACTACCAGCGGAAGAACCGGATGGATTTCGCGGCCCTGCGTCGCGACCGCTCGTGAAGTCGTTCCTCGCGGTGCGCGGCCTCCCGGTCGTGACGGTGGCCGAGGGGGGCTACGCCGGTAAGCTCGACGACTTCCTGTTTCGGTTCGACGACGTGGCGATCCTCGGCTTCCGGCTCCGCGCGCCCGGCTTCTGGGGAGGCGCCCTTGGCGTGGCGTGCGAAAACGTGGTGCGTCTGGGTCGCGACTACGTACTGGTGAGCGGCGACGACGTGGTGGAGAGGGAGAGAGGTGGCGGTGTGGTGTCGGCCGACCGTGCCTGGTGGAGCGACTGGGTGGGTGTGAAGGTTCTGGCCCGTCGCGGCACGGACCTCGGGCGGGTCGAGGACGTGCTGGTCGACGAGCGGCCCTCTCGGCTGCGGGCGCTGGTGCTCGACGGGGGGCGCGTGGTCTTGCCCGGTCGGAAGGCCCTGGTGGGTCGCGACGCGGTGATCGTCGACGAGGAGGCAGCGGTGCACGTGTTTCCCGAGAAGCACGAAAGCGCCGAGTGGTGGGAGAAGGTGACCCAGGTCGTCGGGGGGTAGGGTGCTCTTCTTGCTGGCGTGCACGGTTGAGCCCGCCGTCGAGGAACCGCTACGCCTGCGCTGGCTACGGGGCTACCCCGGAGAGACCTGGGCCGAGGCGGAGGAGGGGTTCTGGTGGGCCCTGTCGGACCTCGGGGCCATTCCCGCTCGCGACACGCTGGAGGTGGTGGACGAGCGGAGCGACGTGGTCGTCTTCGACCTGTGGTTGTCGCGACTGGGGCTCGGTGAGGCGGCGGTCACCGCCCTGGCTCCGGTGGCCGGGGAACTCGGCGGCAGCGCGGAGGCCGCCGAGTTCGGCGCGGTCGACCTCGGCCGGTTCCTCCTGCGCTCGCTCTACGAGCCGTGGCGGTACTACGCGATCACCGGCGCCTGTGTGTCGCGACCGAGTGTGCCCGATGCCGCGCAGTACGCCGTCACCACCTCGCTCCTCGTCACCGGCGAGCGGCTGGTGGAGTACCGCGCCGAGCCCCGGTCGGTGTCCGACATCTTGTTCGTCGCGGGTGAGGGGGAGGGGAGCCTGCTGGACGGCACATTCGTCGCCAGCGAACACGAGGTGGTGTCGGTCATGGCCAACGGCCAATTCCGCTACTCCATCTACGACGACAGCGGCACGCTCGCGCCGCACGCCACGGTGGGCCCGGCGGGGCAACCGGGGAAGTGCCGCTGGTGCCACGAGTACCGCCTGCAGACCGGCACGCCGGAGAACCAGTCCGCCCCGGGCTATGTCGACTACGCGGGCTGGATCGACGACGTCGAGGTGGCGACGGCGGTGGTGGGCGAGGCGCGCGACCAGGTGCTGGTCGTGGCCTGGCCGGGGGTGGAGGCCCACGACCGCGCCGAGTGGCTCGCGGAGTCGTTCATGTTCCCCGACGCGGAGCGGGTGGCGCTGGAGTACGGGAGGGTGGATCTCGACGGTCTGCCCACCACGGACCTCACCGAGTATGGCTGGGTGGACCGTTACCAACGAGCCGACGTCGACGCGCGGTGGGGTGGCGAGGCGGTCCCGGTGGTCGCCGACACCCGCGACGGGAGCGAGGGGTACGCGGAGGCCGAGGTGGGGGGGTGCGAGTAGGCGCCCCTACATGAAGTTCCGCGTGTGCAAGGACGAGAGCCGCGCGGCGTCGGGCTCGGTGAACCCCAGCCGTCGCAGCCGCGCCTGGCGGCCGTTGTCCATCTCGAGGCGCAGCGCCACCACCGCCTCCCAGCCGGCCTCCAGGTTGTCCCAGCGGCCCGCCGCGAGCAGCACCAGCGCGTCGAAGACCTCCTCGTTGAGACCGGCGGTGTGCACCAGCGCGCCGTGACGATGCTCGACGGCGCGGGCGAGGCGGTCGAGGAGCGACGGGTCGCGGCGGGCGTGCTCCTCGAGGTGGGCCAGGCCAAAGGCCACGTGGCGTGCCTCGTCCTGCGCGGCGAGCCGACACACCTGCCGGGTGACGGGGTCCGGGCCGAAGTGGTCGATGAAGCGCAAGAGTGACAGGAACGATCCCTCTCCCAAGACGGAGAGCATGAAGCTGGCCAGCGCGAAGTTGGGCTCGTCGAGCAGCGTCTTGAGGGAGGCTTGTCCCCCGGCGGTCGACAGCGCCATCTCTGGGCGGCGAAGCAGCGCGCGCCGCGTGAACACCTCGACATGCCGGGCCTCGTCGGCGGCGTTGATGGCCAACAGTTGCATCACCTCGCGGAAGTTGGGGTGGATCTGTGACACGAAGCGCGCCGGCACCAAGAGCGCGGCCGTCTCGTTCTCGACCAGGAAGGTCATCAACTGCACCACCGCGTCTTCCACCTCCTCGGGCAGTTCGAAGGCCGCCTGCCAGTCGACGGCGGTGGCCGGGTCCCACTGGGCGGCGGCGGCGGCGGCGTAGAGGCGCCCGGCGTCGTCGCTCCAGGCCTCCTGCCCCACGCGGAAGTCGAAGCGGGGCGTGCCCGCCTCCACGGCGGCGCCCCGGGCGGCGAGGCCCCACGTCGCGGGCGGGTTGGCGTCGGGGTGGCTCGCCGTCCCCGCTCGCTCCGCGCCCGACCAGCGGTCGCGTCGAGGCGCGCCGAGGCTGTTGTCGGCAGGCTCGAAGTCGGCAGCCCAGGCGCGGGCCCAGGCGCGCAGGTGGGTGACCAACTCCGGGTCGGAGCCGGTCACCGCCAGTCGCTGGCCGGGGGACACGTCCGCCAGCGCCCGCTTGACGAGCAGGTGCCCGCCGCGGTCCAGCCGCGCCGCCCCGAGGTCCAGCCGCGCCGGCGTCACCGGAAGCGAGCCCAGGCGCGGGTGAGCGCGTCGTAGCCGCTGGTCCGCCCGGGCTTCCACGCGCGTAGTCCCTCCAACTCCATCAGAGGGCGCACGGCGGGGTCGTCCCAACTCATCGCGAGGAGGATCGCCTCGAACCGAGTGGTGTCGGTGCCGTCGAGCACGGTGAAGTTGCAGTGGTCGTAGGGGGCAGTGGTCGCCAGCACCCGGGTGCTGCCGGCGGGGATCGTCCCGTCGGCGGCGAAAGCCAGGAGGTTGCTGTCGATGATGCAGGCGGCGTCGACCTCCCCCCGCAGGAGCGCCTTGACCGCCTCGCGCTCCCCGCCCACGTGGTCGCCGTGTTTGCCGAGCAAGAGGTCGTGCCGCTGGACCTCGAAGTCGACACCGGGTTCGAGGCCCGCATCGACGATGTGCAAGAGCGGGATGAGGGTGGCCTGGGGGCTGTCGGCGGCTCCCGCGCCCACCCGGCTCCCGCGCAGGTCGGCCAGCGTAGCCGGGCCGCGCGGCCGCACGACGACGACGCTGGTGAGGTCGCGGTCGGTGTCGCGCATCGCCACCGCCCGGGCCACGCGACCACGGGCGGCGGCCTGCTCGACCTGCATCACCCAGGCCAGAGGCGAGTGCCAGGCCACGGTGATGTAGCCCTGGAACAGCGCCTCCACCTGGCGCTCGTAGTTGTGGAAGAGCACGTAGTCGAAGGGCTGGCCATGGCGCTCGAAGTGCGCCTTGAACCCGTCCCAGATGGTCACGACCTTCGGGTCGTATGCAACGGCACCGAGGATCACGGGAGCCTCCTAGAACAGGGGGAGGCCGCAGGCGGCCTTCCCGATGAAGTCGTAGAGCACGTCGGTGGTGGGGCCCATCACGCTCGCGGCCTGCCCGTCACGGAAGTACCGTTCCACCCCTACTTCCTTGCGGTACGCGGCGCCCCCGCACACCCTCATCGCCAGCGTCGTCACCTCGATCGCGGTCTCTCCGGCCACCGCCTTCACCTGCAGGACCCGCATCATGCCGTCGGCGCGGCCGCTACCGATGGCGGCCACGGTATCGAGCCACAGGGTCCGGGCCATGTCGGTCTTGCTGCGCATCCGCGCGATGTTGGCGCGGATCGTGGGGAGTTCCGCGAGGGAGTTGCCGGCTTCCTCGTGGCGGGTGGCCGAGGCGTGGGCGGCGGTGGCCGCCACCGCCGCCTCGCAGAGCCCGATGGAAGCGGCGGCGTTGAGCACGTTGAACGTGGGCAGCACGACGCCCATCATCAGGTCGAAGCCCTTGCCGTCGGGGCCGAGCATCGCCGACGGGTGCACGCGCACGTCGTGCGCGCTCACGGGCGAGGAGTCGTTGCCGCGCAGGCCCATGCCGTCGAAGGGGGTGGGGACGTTGAGCCCGGCCGCGTTGCGGGGAACCAGCCACAGGGTGGAGATGCCCTCGGCGCCCACCGGCCGCGACGACCACACGTAGGCGGTGGCGTGACGGGCGGCGGTGACAAAGGACTTCTGCGCGTCGAGCACGACGCTGCCAGTGTCCAGCGTCGCGCTCGACATTGGGGCCCAGAAGTGACTGCGGGAGCCGGCCTCGGAGAAGGCCAGGGTAGACAAGTGTTTTCCGTCGGCGACGTCGCGGAGGACCTGGGGCCCGGCGTGGGCGTTGAGCACTGCGGTGCCCGAGTAGTGCATGCACACCACCATCGCGGTGGAGGCGCAGGCGCGGGCGAGGCGCTCTACGACCAGCGCGGCGGCGTCGAGGCCGAGGCCCATGCCGCCGTGCTCGGTGGCCACGGTAAGGCCGAGCAGACCGGCCGATCCGAGGGCGGCGAGACCGGCGCTGGGGAACTCGCCTGCCTGGTCCACGGACGCGGCGGACGGGGCGATGACCGACTGGACGATGGGCTCCAGCGTGTCGAGGGCAGACTGTGGGGTGTGCATACGGACTCCGGTGGCGCAGGCCACCGGAGTCGACCTACGCCGAGAAGGGCCCGCAACCTGCGGGCCGGGTGGTGGTTCAGAGGCGGTAGGTGAACATCGGGGACTCCGCTTCCCGGGAGGGGACGGCGACGGGAGGGTAACCGACCGGGGGCTGGGGGCGACGTCGCCCGGGTGACGGGCGTCGGTGCGGATTGTGAGCTTGGTGAGGGAGGCCGTCCCCCCGGGCGGCGAGGGCGGCCGGCGAGACCGGGGGCGTCCACGCCGGAGCGCCTTGGCGCGTCCTGATGGGAGCCCTACGGCGCCGGATTGGAGGTCCCTGCACTCCGCGGCGGCGTGGAGTGGCGGTGGATCGCGGTGACCGAGCGGGCCACGGCGTACCCCATCCACGCGCGGCGGGGCGCCCAGCAACTCGCGTGCTGGTTCCCCGGGGGCTTCGACGGCGTCGTCACCTGCGACCGCTGGCGGCCGTACGAGCGCTTCGCGCGG
>CAYHRZ010000034.1:0-19788 GCA_964359125.1 uncultured Klebsiella sp.
TTCTTCATCGCGGGCGCCAACGTGACCGAACGCGAGGGCTGGACAAACCAGGACGTGAAAATCCACGTGCGGCGCCAGCGGGCCGTGCTCGGGCGACTGCGGCGGGCGCCCGTGTTCCACGTCGGCGTCATTCACGGGGTGGCGCTGGGCTGGGGTACGGAGTTCACCATCGCCTGCGACTGGCGGGTGGCCACCCCCGGGGCCCGTTTCGGCCTGCCGGAAACGGGCCTGGGCATCCTCCCTGGCGCGGGCGGCGCCAGCGAACTGTCCGCGCTCCTCGGCCCCAACCAGGCCCTGCGGCTCGGCATGACCGGTGAGCAGGTGGAGGCCGACGAGGCCGTGCGCATCGGCCTGGTCGACGAGTTGGCGGCGTCGCTCGACGAGGGACTGGCACGAGCGAGGGCGCTGGCCGCCCGCGTGGCGCTGCGCTCCCCCACGGCGGTGGCTGCCTTCAAGGCCGCGCTCCTGGGCGGGCTGGGCCTGCCCGCCGACGACCGCAGGGCGCTGGAGTCGCGTGCCTACGACCACTGTGTAGACAGCGGAGAGGCCGCCGTGGGCCGAGCGAACTTCGCGACGATCACGGCGGGTAGCGGGCGCGCGCCTTGGGGCCCCGTGCGCCGGTGGACACCGTGATCTTCCTCCTGGCCTGCACCTGCGACGCCGACTGTAGGTTCGAGCGGGCACTTGCGGCGCTGGCGGCAGGCAACGAGGCGGGGATGCACGAGGAGATTGCCAAGATCACCGACCCGCTGGAGCAGGATCTCGTGCGACTTCGCGTGGCGACGGCCGATCCCGCCGGGGCCGCGACGCTGTGCAACGACGTGACCACCGACTTCGCCCGGCAGAAGTGCCAGCAAGTGCTCGGCCGCCCGCACCTCCAGGGCACCCCCCGGCCGTGATCCTGCTGCTGGCCTGCGCCGACCCCGCGACCCCGCTGGTCGCGGACCCACAGCGGCTCGCGGACTGCGCGGGGCTCGACCGGGAACTCGGCGCCCTGTGCCACGTCCAGGTCGCGGCGGCGTCTGGCCGCCGGGGCGACGTCGGCAGCGTAGGTGCCGCGTGCGCCACCTTCGGCGCCCGGACCGACGGGTTCCTGGAGCTATGGGCCGACGAGTGTCACTTTCGCGGCGGCGAGGAACTGGCGCGCGCGGGGGAGTTGGAGGCGGGGCTGGGGCACTGCGGGCAGGCCGGTCGATTCGCGAGCTACTGCTTCACCCACGCCGCGTGGCAGGTTCCCCCCACCGACGACCCCCTTGTAGAGTGGGAGGCCTGGGGCACACCCTTCGGCCCCCGCTCCGTCGACACCCTCCGCGCTCGCTGGTGGTTCAACCACTACTTCGGGACCGGGCAGGCCAGGCCCCCCGCCGCCGACGATCCCCACGCCCGCGGGGCCTGGGCGCTGGAGGCGGTGCGCCTGTGCGCCGGCGACGTGGCCTGCGCGGAGGCGGCGTGGGCCGCGCCGCTCGCCGGGGATCCGCTCCCTGTCGACCGCCGCCTGGGCCGCTACGACCTGCCCTTCGCGGTGCCGGGCGACGACGACGTGCCCACGGTGCCCACCTTCGGCGGCGGCCTGCGCTACGTCGGGAGCAGCGTCGACGAGGACGTGCAGATCGCGATCCTCGAGGGCGCCTACTTCCGCGAATCGGTGGGCGCCGGGGCCTTCGTGCCGTTCCTCGACGACCCCCGTCCCCGGGTGCGCTGGACGGCGATCGCGCGGTACCGCACGCTGCCGAGCGCCGCTGCCGAGGCCACCCTCTCCGCACTGCGCGACGACCCCGACCCGGTAGTCGCGGCGCTGGTCGCCGACGCCCTCGCCTACCGCACCTGGGAGGGCAAGCAGAACCTGCCTGGGCTGAAGAAGGGCCGCCCGGAGCGCTAGCAGGATCCGCGCCAGGCGAGCAACAGCGCCGCCGCCGAAACCGCGCCGCGAGCGTGGCATCATGTTGCCATGATCCCGCTCCTGGCCTTCGGCTGTGCACCGTCTCCCGAGCCCGTGTCGCCCGACGACACGGGCTCGCCGGTCGAGGACTCGGCCACCGACACGGCCGAGCCGGTCACCTTCGAGCAGCTTGCCGAGGGCTGCAGCCCTGGCACCGCCACCGCGGACCCCCTTGCGCTGGCCACCAGCATCTCGGTCACCGCCGACGCGCCGGGCGTGCCGTTCATGGAGATCGTCGACGTCGACATCGACGGCCAGGAAGCCTGGGCGGTAGGCCAGGGCGGCCTGGTGCTCGGCGCCATCGCGGTCGACGGCACGATGACGCAGGCGTACCGTGACCCCGGCCAGGGACGCTACCACCGGGTGGAACTCAGCGACGACCTGGTGTTCCTCGTGCACCGCGACTTCGGCATCGAGGCTCGCCCTCGCGACAAGCTCGGGGAGCCGGGCGCGCGGCTGGGCGGTCCGGGCGACGAGGGCATGGCGGTGGTGGGCGACCGCCTCTTCGTGGCCAACCGCGAGCGCGGCACCGTGGTCTACGCGCTCGACGGCACCGCCCTCCCCACCGAACTCGGCAGCGGCGGAGGTGGCGCCGCCACCTGGGACCTCGCCGCGGCCGGCGAGGACCACCTCCTGGCGGCCGACAACATCGAGGGGATCGTGGTGATCGACGTGTCCTCGCCCGACAGCCCGACGGTCCTGACCACCGTGGACGTCGGCGGCTCCACCTACGACATCGCCGTCGATGGAGACTACGCCTACGCGGCCGCCGGCGGCGACGGCGTGGTCGTCCTCGACGTCCGCGACCCGTCGGCACCGGTGCCCGTGGCCTGGGCGAACACCGGCGGGTCGGCGGTGAGCGTGGCGGTGTCCACCGGGGTGCTCTGGGTAGCCGACCACAGCTCCATCAGTGCCTGGGACGTCAGCGACCCCGTCTCCCCCTCGCCGATCGGCTGGGAAGAAGTCCAGCAGTTCGCCCTGGGCATCGGCGCCCACCCCACCGGCGCCGTGCTCGGCGACTGGGGCTATTTCGAGGCGTGGACACTGGATCGCTCGGTCAGCGCCCCGGCGCTGGACACCCCGCTCGACGGACTCCGCGCGGCAAACGGCGTGGCTGAGACCACCATCCACAACCGGGGGCAGGGCGACTTGGTGCTGGCCGACGCCCTGGCCGAGGGCGCGGCGGTGTGGGTCTCGGCCGCGACGATTCCCCCCGGCGCCAGCGCGACGCTCCGTGTCGTCTACGAAGACGCCGTCCCCGGCAGCGTGTGCGTCGGCACCAACGACCCCGACCATCCCACGCTCACGCTGGCCATCTCCGCCGACGGCGACGAGGCGCCCGTCGGCGAGGTGGCACCCGACTTCACCCTGCCCACGGTCACCGGCGACACGGTTCGCCTGTCGGAGCAACTCGGTCACCCCGTGATGCTCAGCTACTTCGCCACCTGGTGACCCGTGTGCCCGTCCGAGGTCTCGGACGTACAGAGCCGCATCTGGGAGCAGTACAAGGACCAGGGCGTGGTGGTGTGGGCGATCGCCTCGGCCGAGCAGGACGACGGCCAGATGCTCGACGACTTCATCGACGCCCTGGGCATCGAGATGCCCGTGCTGGTCGACGACGGCGGCGTGGTCCACGCCGAGTACGAGCAAGAAGACCCCTTCCCCACCGGCGCCTACCCGCAGCAGTGGATCATCGGCACCGACGGCCGCATCGCCTACATGCACAACGAGTTCGAGTACGACGCGGTGGTGGCGATCATCGAGGCGGAGCTAGCGGAGTAGGCCCGGACCCGCGTAGAAGGGGCCCGTGTTGCTGCTCCTCGCCGCCTGCGACCCGCCGCCTCCCGAGGGGTGCGCCTACGCCTCGATGAGCCTGGCTCCCCGGCTCGAGGAACAGTGCCCCGACGGGGCCGCCACCGTGACCGCCACCGGACTGGCCCCGCTGGTGGTGATGTTCACCGTCGACACGTTCAACCGGGCCTACACCGGGGGGCGCCGCCCCGACTTCAACGCCAGCCCGCGGATCGACGACTTCTACGCCCAGTCCACCTACTTCCCCGCTGTCGTCACCACGCGCAGCCTCACCGGGGTGGCGCTGAGCTCCTTGCTCACGGGGCTGTACCCGAAGGACCACGGGGTCCGCAGCCACGCCGACCAGGCGCCGACGACCGCCACCACGCTCCCGGAGCGCTTCGCCGCCGCGGGGTACCGCACGCTCGCCTACTCCGCGAACCAGTGCTGGTTGGTCGACGGCAAGGTCGACGAGGTGGTGTGTCACTGGAATCGCCAGGGCACGCAGGACCAACACGACGCCGACACGCTGCTCGTCGACGCCGCCGTCGACCGCCTCGGTCGGCTCGATGGGCCCACGTTCATGTGGATTCACCTCGTCGACCCTCACGCCCCCTACGAGGCGCGCGAACCGCACTACTCCGACTTCGGCGCGCCCGACGCGCCCGGCGAGTTCGACCCCGGCGACGAGGGGGCACTGGCCGACGTGAACCTCGGCACGCGCGCGATCACCGCCGAGGAACACGCGCAGGTGGAGGCCGCCTACGCCTCGCAGGTTGCTGCCGTCGACAACCTCTTCGGACGCCTGCTCGACGCCCTCGACGCCAATGGCCAGTCCGACGCGGTGGTGCTGCTGGGCGCCGACCACGGCGAGGAGTTGGGGTTGCACGGCCACTACTACTGGCACTCCTGCTCCACCTACAACCCGGCGATGGTCGTGAGCTACGCCCTGCGCGCGCCGGGGCGGTTGGCGCCGGGCGGTGTCGTGACGACCCCCGTGCCGATCGTGGACCTCGCGCCCACGCTGGCCGAGGTGGCGGGACTCCAGTGGTCCGGCGACACCGACGGCACCTCGCTCGTGGGGGAATTGCGTAGTTGCCGGGTGGAGAGCCGTCCCGCCTTCTTCGAGCGCGACACCAAGGGCGCGGGCATGGTGCTCGGCGACCAGAAGGTGGTGATCGAGCCGGAGGGCAAGGCGACCGACTGCACGCCCTACTCCGCCGAGGCACCCTACGTCGTCGCCAGCCAGCAACTGTATGACCTCGCCGACGACCCCGACGAGTGCACCAACCTCGCGGACGACGACCCCACGACCTTTGGCGCGCTCCGGGAGCAGGTGTGTGACTGGGTGACGTCCGGCGCGTGGGTCGAGTCCAACAACGATCGCAACGTGCTGGTCAAGGCCTGCGGGGGCTGATGGGCACTCGAGGGTGGCTTGGGCGTGGCCGCCCGCCACTGACGCGGGGATCGTCACACGCCGACACGGGGATCGTCACACGCCGGTTAATGGGGCGGATGAACATCGCCCCCGCCACCGTGGCCGCCTTCGACTACGTGCTCACCGACAACGACGGCGACGTGATCGACCAGTCGGCGCCGGGTCGTCCGCTGTCCTACCTCCACGGCGCGGGGAACATCGTCCCGGGGCTGGAGCGCGAGCTCCTGGGGCTGGTCGCGGGCGACCAGAAGACGGTCGTCGTCGCCCCGGTCGACGGCTACGGCGAGGCCACCGGCCGGGCGATCAAGGTGCCGCGCTCGGAGTTCCCCACCGACGTCGATCCCCAGGTGGGCATGGCGCTCGGGGCGCAGGGCCCCGACGGCAAGACCATCCCACTCTTCGTGGCGCACGTCAGCGACACCGAGGTGGCGCTCTCCTTCGACCACCCGCTGGCGGGGGTCACCCTGCACTTCGCGGTCACCGTCCAGTCCGTGCGCGCCGCCACCGACGAGGAGTTGGCGCACGGCCACCCCCACGGCCCGGGCGGGCACCACCACGGCTAGGGCAGGGGCTCGTCCCAGCTCCCGCCCACCACGCCGGAGTCCCAGCTGCCGATGCCCAGGTAGGCGAGATTGAGGTACCCGGGCGCAGCGTCGACCGCCGCCTCCCAGGTGAGCTCGGTGTCGATGAAGCCCTTGAACAGGCGCAAACGGAACAACCGTACTTCGAGACCGGTTGTCCCGTGGAGCCGCCCGGGGGCCACCGCCGTGCGCGTGGGCTCGAAATAGCTCCCGGCGCGTACGCGTAGGCGCCGGGGAATCGCCTCCACCTCCATGCCGACGTGGGGGGTCACGGTGAGCTTCTTGCCGCGGCGGATGCCCTCCCCGGCCAGCGCGGACTCGAGGGCGTAGCCGTCGTCCACGGCGCCATCGATGGTCAGGTCGCCCACCACGCGCACCGGGCGGGGCGGCGCGTGCTCGGCGTCGGTCCAGCCCACGCCCAGGGCGAGGTGCCAGGGCAAGACCGCCGCGTCGAGGGCGTAGGGCGTGCCCGCGGCCACGGGCACCGCGCGCACCTCGCTACGGGCGGTGACGCCGAGGTTCCATCCGTCCCAAAGTCGCGACGCGAGGACGCCGAACTCGCCACCGCTGCCGCTGTAGTCCAGCGTGTTGCCGTCACGCTCCCCGTGGGCGCTCAGGCCACGGATGCCTAGGCCGATGGCCACCTTGCCGTCGGCATAGCTGCCACCCGCCGCGAGGTGACCCTCGGTCACGTTCACCAGCGCGTCGCCGTAGCGGTACTCCAGCCCCGAGTACACCAGCCCCGCGCCGTAGTTGCGCCAGAAACCCGCCACGCCGAGGTTGGCCATGCCGCCCGCCTTCGGGCCCACCTCGCCGAGGTTCGCCACGTCGGTCTGTTTCTCGGGGCCGAGGGCAAGCTGGGTGAACGCCAGCGACAGGCCCCAGGTCTTCGTCTGCTCGATGCGCCGGTTGACGGGCGCTGCCGGGTTGAACACCAGGCCGTTGGCGCCGCGCGCGAAGCCGAGGCCCGCGCCCCCCATCGCGGTGATCTCCGCCGGGGCGAGCACCAGCACCCGCGTGGCGTCGATGGTGGCGGCGTGCGCGAGGGCGAGGAGGAGCACGAGACCCGGTATCCGGCCGGTCGGCCACGGCTGGGCGAGGTGACCCCGGTCGTGGCATCATCCCCGGATGATCCTGCTCCTGCTCGGCTGTCCCACCCCAGAAAGCGACAAGACGCCCCCCGCCGAGACCACCGACACCGCCCCCGACGGGCCGGTAGACCCCTGCCCCGAGTGCAACTGCGGGCACGGCACCCTCGGCGTGGAAGGTCTCTGTGACGACAGCAGCTACGACATCGGCCCCGACTGCGAGGAGGTGTGCAACGGCCTGGACGACAACTGCGACGGCGAGACCGACGAGGGCGTGACCACGACCTACTACCGCGACGCCGACGGCGATGGCCACGGCGATCCCGCCCAGGGCCAGTCCTGGTGCGAGCCAGCGGAGGGCTACGTCGAGGCCGGCGACGACTGCGACGACGCCGACGGCAGCGTGTTTCCCGGTGCCGAGGAGGTGTGCGACGGCACCGACCAGGACTGCGACGGCGAGACCGACGAGGGTACCGCCACCCTGACCGGCTACGCCGATGCCGACGGCGACGGCTACGGCAACGCGGACGACTACGGCACCGGCTGCGAGGGCGACGGCAGCAGGGTGGCCGACGCCTCCGACTGCGACGACAACGACGCGAGCGTGTACCCGGGGGCGGTGGAGCGCGCCGACGGCGTAGACAACGACTGCGACGGCACCACCGACGAGTCGGCCGTCGTGGTCGTGATTGGCTACCAGTGTCAAGAATACGCGGCCAGCACCTGGACGGCGGAACAGTCGGCGATCCACGCCTACCTCGCCGACCTTGGCCTCGGCTGGGACGAGTTGATCGAGGACGGCACCACCAGCGACGACGAGAACCAGGTGCTGCTCTACGACCTGGCCCTGTTCTGCAAGTGCGGCTGGGAGTGGAAAGACTACAACCAGGACATGATCGACGCGTTCCTGGCGGCACGTTCGCGGGGCACCGCGACCCTGCTCTTCGACGACGACATCGCGTGGAAGGAGTACCAGGTGACAGGCGCCGACACGCTCACCTTCCTCGCGGACGCATCGTCAAACGGTTCAGGCTCGCCCACCGCGAGCTTCGACACCTCGTCGACCCACGCCGCCTACCTCGGCCCCTGGGGCACGCCGGTGGAGTTCACGTACAACTGGGACATCGACGTCACTACCACCGTCGGCCTCGGCGAGACTACGCTCGGCACCCACTCCGGCGGCTACCCCTGGTGGGTGGTGTGGGAGGACCCGGTCACCGGGGTGCGCGCGTCGACCATGGTCACCGGTCTGTCCGCCGCCAACGAGGGAAATGTCGGTGCAGACGCCGAGGTCCAGCTGGAAATCGTCTTCAAGAACACGGCCACCTGGCTTCTCGACCTCTGAACGTCACCAGGAGACGATAGAGCGCCGCCCATGCCCAGAGCCCTCGTGATCGGCGCCGGCGCCGTCGGCCAAGTGTACGCCCGCCACCTCCAGAAAGCGGGCGTGGAGGTGTGTTTCTTCGTCAAGCCCAAGTACGCCGAGGAGGCGCGGGCGGGCTACACCGTGTACCCGCTCGGCGAGTCCCGCGAGGGCAAGCCCTTCCGCTTCGACGGCTTCGGGGTGGTCACGTCGGTCGAGGAGGTAGCCGCGGCGTCCTGGGACCAGGTGTGGCTCTGCGTGAGTTCCCCGGCCCTGCGCGGGGACTGGCTGCCGCCCATGCTCGAGGCCACGCGTGACGCCACCGTGGTCGCGCTCACCCCCGGCATGGACGACCTCGCCTACCTCGGTGAGCGCACGCGCGCCGAGCGCATCGTGGCCGGGATGATCGCCTTCGTGGCGTGGCAGTCGCCCCTGCCTGGCGAGACGCGCGATCCCCCGGGCATCGCCTACTTTTTCCCCCCGCTGCAACCGAGCCCCTTCTCCGGCACCGACGCCCGGGTGGTGCCGATCGTCGCCGCCCTGCGCGCCGGGGGCTGCCCCGCCAAGAAGGTGGCCGACGCCTCGGCCCAGGGCGCCGTGGGCTCCTCGATCCTGTTGCCCCTGGTGGCCGGCCTGGAAGCGGCCGGCTGGTCCTTCGCGGCGTTCGGACGCAGCCCCTGGCTGCACACGGCCACGGCGGCGGCCCGGGAGGCGCTGGTGATCGTCGCCGGAAAGCGGGGCGGCTCGCCCGCCTTCGTGCGCCACCTCGTGCGCCCGTGGACGGCGCGCCTGGTGCTGTGGGCGGCACCGAAGCTCGTCCCGGTGAACTTCGAGGTGTACATGAAGTACCACTTCACCAAGGTGGGCGATCAAACGCGGCAGGTGTTGGGGAACCTCCGTGGACACGCCGAGGCGCTCTCCCTGCCGCACGCGGCGATCGACGAGCTGGCGAGCGCGCTGGGCTGAGGCTGCAGGCGCGACGCGCCGTCACTCCTCCGAGGGGCACGTCCAACGCCGGAAGATGCCATCGGAGCCAAGTGTCAGGATCCAGGCGCCCCCAGGGTCGACCACGAGGTCCACCAGCCCATCCATCGCGCCCATGGTGCCACTGTAGCCGCCGCCGAGGCCGATGGCGTACAGGCCCACGTAGTCGAACACCCCCCAGAGGTTCTCCGACGCGGGGCTGGCATCGATGGCGGGCATCGCCGGGCTCTCGAAGATGCTGCTGGACAGCAGCACGCCGTCGCGGTCAAAGCGGGCGTACCACGCGTAGGCATCCATGCCCCCGCCGACGACGGCGCCACCGTCGCCCAGTGGCAGAATGCCACTGGGCTCCGTACACGGGCCCGGGACCATGACCGGCTCGCCGTAACCGTCGCCCCGGTCGAGTGACACGCCGTAGGTGCCGTCGATCGTGCCGACGAGCCAACTACCCCCGCTGTCGCCACCCACGCGGGTGACCACCTCGAAGGGCTGTTCCACCTCGGCGGAGGTCATCCACTGGAAGGACATCTCGCCCACGAAGTCGGGCCCCGCCACCCGCACCCCCGCAGGCGACTCGGCCACCGAGCGCAAGCCTCCCGCCGTCTGGCGCCACCACACCTGACCCCCTGACCCCGTGGCGACGTTCCACAGCCCGAGGCTCCAGCCGCCCGCGCCGGCGAGGCCGTGCTGCTCCAGCATCACCAGGTCGTGCCAGTTCTCGTAGTAGTCCAGCGTGTCGGTCACGCCGGGGACGGCGTCGCCTATGGGCAGATCCGCCACCACGATCTCGTCGAGGCCGGCGATGGCCACCAGCACGTCGTCGCGCCACTCGAAGCGCTCCGGCAACGCACCCTCCGCGCGCAGGGGCGCGCTCCACACCTCCACCAGGTCCACGTTGGCATCGACGCAGGCGTCGAGCGGACCGGAGGACAAGCCGGGTTCGGTCGTGGTGTCGAGGGCCGTGTCGTCGTCGGCACCGGTGTCGGCGGTGTCGCTGTCGACCGCGGTGTCGCGATCGTCACCCCCGGGCGCCCCAGACTCGGGGACCGCGACACAGCCTAGAAAAAACGTCCACATCAGCACCTCCGGCCCCAACATGCCCTCCCAGGACCCGGGGAGGAATCGGAATTACTGCGCCATAATAATATGGTACTTCAGAATAATGTCCCTCGACCTCGAGTCACTCCGCTGTTTCGAACTCGCCGCGACGATGCTGAACTTCCGCGCCGCGGCGGGCCGCGCCCACCTCTCCCCGGCGGCCTTCGGCGACCGCATCCAGCGGCTGGAGGGGGATCTCGGCGTGCGCCTGTTCAACCGGACCACCCGCGTCGTCACGCTGAGCGAGGCCGGCACGCGGCTGTTGCCCGAGGCGCGTGCTTGCCTCGCGGCGGCGAGCGCCCTGGAGCGGGCCGCGGGCCGGCAGGCCGAGACCTGGGAGCTCACCCTGGGCACTCGGTATGAACTGGGCTTGTCGTGGCTGGTGCCCGCGCTCGACGCGCTCGCGGCGGCCACGCCGGGCCGCACCGTCCACCTCGCGGTGGGCGACGGCCCGGCCCTGGTGGAGTCGGTCCGGCTGGGCCGGGTCGACGCGATGGTCAGCAGCCTTCGCCTCGACACGACCGAGTTGGTGTCCGTGCCCCTGCACCCCGAGGACTACGTCTTCGTGGCCGCCCCGGCCCTCGCCCCGGGCCTCACCGCGCCTGGCGACGCCCCCGCCTTCACGCTGGTGGACACCCAGCCCACCCTGCCGCTGTTCCGCTACCTCCTGGACCAACTGGGCGGGCCCGTGTGGCCCTTCGCCCGTCGCGAGTACCTCGGCGGCATCGGCGCGGTCAGGGCACGGGTGCTCGCCGGCCGCGGCGTGGCGGTGTTGCCGCACTACTTCGTGCGCGACGACGTGGCTGCGCGCCGACTGGCGGTGTTGCTCCCGGGCACGCCCCCGGCCAGCGACACCTTCCGCCTGGTGTGGCGCAGCGGTCACCCCCGGGGCGCCGACCTGGTGGCCCTCGCCGGGCAGCTACGGGCGTTGCCGCTGGGGTAGCGGCGCGCCCTCCTCGTCACTCCCCCTCGGCGTCGTCACCCACCAGCGTCACGTCACCCGACACGGAGCTGTTCCCCGACAGTCGTGCCACCTGCCCCCACGGCATCGTCACGTCGGTTGCGTCGGCGCGCAGGTCCACCTGGGCCACCAGCGAGTACTGTTCCTCCTCGCTGGGCGTCAGTCCGGCGAGGACGTCGGCCGAGATTTCCACCCGGGTGTCGCCCGAGGGCGGCAGACAGTGAACGGCCTCGAACACACGGTTGTTGTCGGCTAGGTCCTGGTTCCGCAGCGTCACGCCTCGCGACGGCGTCCCCGCCGCGCTCTCTTCGGCCCACGCGACCACCAGCCCCTCCGAGCTGTCCACCACCGCAGGCACCACCGGCTCGATCACCGCGAGGGCCGGCGGCAGCGACAGCGCGTCCGACACCGAGAAGCCCGCCACCTCGCCGAGCCCGTCGGGCAGGCCGATGTCGAGGGTGCGGCCGAAGGGGAAGGTTTCAGCGCTGCAGTCCGCGAGCGCGTATTCCACCGTCCCCTCCCCGGACTCGCGGCGCGACAGGGCGATCTCGCCCTGCTCGTCCGAGAGGTACACCACCTCGCCGGCGTCCACGAAGCCCGGCGGGTCGTACTCCATCGCCTCCTGCACCGTGTCGGCGTCGAAGTACGTCACCGCGCAGCTCCCCGCCTCGGTCGCGAGCGCGATGGCCTGCCCCTCGATCCCTTCCTGCTGGTCCTCGTCGTGCTGGCTCAGCATGAACGCGAGGCGTAGCTCGCAGGTGCCAAGCTGCTCGCCCCAGCCGCTAGTCTCGAAGCGGGCGTCGGCCGTGAGCTCGAAGGCGGGGCCGTCCGCGAGCACGAGGCTGGCCGTGCCGCGCTCCACCACCTCGTTGATGGCGTAGTCGGGCTCGGCCGAGCACCCGGTGGCGAGCAGGAAAGCGGGGAGGAACACCCCGCGATTCTACACCCCTCGCCTAGTCGCGAGGGCCGCGCCGCAGTAAAAAGGCGACTGTCGCCGTTGTTCCCCGCGCTGCCGCTGTTGCTCCTCCCCGCGGCGGCCGAACCGCGCGTGTTGCTGTACACCATGGGCGCGGGCGACGACCTGTTGTCGCGCTGGGGCCACGCGGCCCTCTGCGTGCTGCCCGAGGGCAAGGCTACGGGGCCCTGCTACGACTTCGGCCACACCGACTACGGCAACCCCACCTCGGTGGTGTGGGCCTTCTTCCGCGGCACGGGTCGCTACTGGGCCGAGGTGGAGCCCCTGCCGCGACTGGTGAAACGCTTCCACGACCGCGACCAAGCGGTGTGGTCGCAGGTCCTGGACCTGCCCCTGGGCGAGGCCACCCGACTCGCCGGGCGCCTCGAACGCCTCGTGAATTCCGACGAGAACTTCTACCTGTACCACCACTTCCACGACAACTGTTCCACGCGGCTGCGCGACCTGGTCGACGACGCCACCGGTGGCGCGCTGCGACGCGACAACGACACCCCGAGCGGCCCCACCTACCGGAGCGTGGCGGAGCACGGGCTGTCGGGCTTCGTCCCGCTGCAGGTGATGCTCGAGCTGGGGCTCGGCCGCGACGCGGACCGCTCCACGTCGCCGTGGGAGGGCATGCTGCACCCCGACGTGCTGCGCGCCCAGGTCCAGTCGCGACTGGGCGCGCAACCCAAGCTGATCTTCGCCCGCGCCGCGCCGCCGCCCCCCGACGCGCCCGCCGGCGGCCGCATCGTCGTGGGCGCCAGCGGCCCCCTCCTGGCCCTCTGGTCCTGGCTGGCCGGTCGCCGGGACCCCGGGCGCACGGTTTGGCGGGTCGCGCTGGGCCTGGGGCTGACCGCGACGTGTTTCTGGACGGCGGCGCTGCTCACCGCCCTGCCCGAGATCCGTTGGAACGAGGTGCTGCTCTGCCTCTGGCCCACCGACCTCCTGCTCCCAGCGATGTCGGCCACCACCTCCCGGAAATACCTGGGCACGAGGGCCGCTGGCCTGCTCCTGGTGACCGCCCTCTGGCTCGGCGGCATCGTGATCCAGCCCCTCGGACCGGTGTTGTTGCTGGCCGGGGTGCCGCTGGCCGCCGTCGCGTGGGCGAGGCGCCGCGGGTAGCACCCGTTCCGGGGCTCAACTTCCGCCCTCGCCGACCGATGAGCGCGGCGATGGCCGCCGCCTCCACCACACGCCCCGTCTCCAATCCCCTCCCCTTCGCCGCGATCCGCGCCAACGCCGACGCGATCCTCGCGCTGGGCGTGTTCGCCGTCGTCGCGATCATGATGGTGCCGCTTCCGCCCATCGTGCTGGACCTGTTGCTCGCGGGCAGCATCACGGTGTCGCTGCTCATCTTCCTGGTGGCGATCTACACGCGCCGTCCCGTGGAGTTCAGCGTCTTCCCCACGGTCTTGCTGGTCACCACCGTGTTCCGGCTGTCGCTCAACGTGGCCAGCACCCGACTGATCCTCACCCACGGCTCCGAGGGCACCCACGCGGCGGGCCACGTGATCGAGGCGGTGGGCAACTTCCTCATCGGCGGCAACGCCGTCGTCGGCTTCATCGTCTTCGCGATCCTCGTGACCATCAACTTCATGGTGGTGACCAAGGGCGCCGGGCGGGTGGCCGAGGTGGCGGCACGCTTCACCCTCGACGCCATGCCCGGCAAGCAGATGGCCATCGACGCCGAACTCAACGCCGGCATGATCGACGAGAAGACCGCCAAACGCCGCCGCTCGGAGGTGGCCCGGGAGGCTGACTTCTACGGCGCGATGGACGGCGCCAGCAAGTTCATCAAGGGCGACGCCATCGCGGCGATCATCATCACCTTGATCAACATCGTGGGCGGCATCATCATCGGCGTGGTGATGGACGACCTCGACCTCGTCACCGCGATGTCGAACTACACCACGCTGAGCATCGGCGACGGCCTCGCCTCGCAGTTCCCCGCGCTCATCACCTCGGCCGCAGCCGGCATGCTCGTCACCCGCGTCAACGACGTGGAAGACAACACGCTGGACAGCCAACTCGGCACCCAGCTCCTCGGTAACCCCAGGGTCATCGCCATCCTCGCGGTGGTGGCCGGCATGTTCGTGTTCGTGCCCGGCCTGCGGTTGGTGTTCGCCGTGATTGCCGTCGCCCTCGGCGCCCTGGCCTACACCCTCCGGGACGTTTCCACCGCGACGACCACCACCGAAGACACGCCCGCGGCCCCCACCGAGGCCCCCATCGAGGACCTGTTGAAGGTGGACCCGCTGGTGATCGAACTGGGTCTGGACCTCATCTACCTGGGCGACGAGAACAAGGGCGGCCAACTGGTGGAGCGCATCCAGCGCCTCCGTCGACAGGTGGCGTCGGAGCTGGGCATGGTGCTGCCCACGTTCCGCCTGCGTGACAATGTCCGCCTCGGCGCCGGGCAGTACCGGGTGCTGTTGCGTGGGGAGACCATCGGGCAAGGCAACGTCGTCGCTCGCCAGAACCTCGCGCTGGACCCCGGCACCGCCACCGGGCCACTCAAGGGCGCCGAGGGCAAGGACCCGGTGTTCGGCATGAAGGGCTTCTGGGTGCCCGACGCGCAGCGGCTCCGCGCCCAGTCGCTCGGCTACACCGTGGTCGACGTGCCTACCGTGCTCACCACCCACCTCGACGACCTCGTGAAGCGCCACGCCCACGAGCTGTTCGGCCGCCAGAACCTCGCCGACGCCCTGGAACGGGTGTCACAAACCAACCCCAAGCTGGTGGAAGAGCTCACCCCGGACCCGCTGCCCCGCAGCGCCGTGCTGCGGGTGTTCCGCAACCTCATCGCCGAGGGCGTGGGCGTTCGCGACACCCAGGGCGTGCTCGAGGCCCTGGCCGAGTTCGCCCCGCGCACCCGCGACCCCGACGTGCTCACCGAGTTCGCCCGTGCCCGCCTGGCCCGGGCGGTCACCGCGCGCTTCGCGGGTGACGACGGCGTGCTCCGCTACATCGGCCTCGCCGCCGACGCCGAAGACGCCATCTCCCGGGGCCTCCAGGGCAACGACGGCGGCGCGATGTCGCTGGTGCTGGACCCCGACACCACCCGCAAGCTCTTCGCCGCCGTCCGCGGCGCCGTGGAAGCCTACGCCGGCCCCGGCGAGGTGGTGCTGCTGGTGCCGCCCCTGGCTCGCGGCCCCGTGCGCCGGCTCATCGAGAAGGCGCTGCCCCGCGTGCCGGTGATGTCGCCCAGCGAGATCGTCCCCGGCACGGGGCTCGAGCGGGTGGCGGAGTTGTCGCTCCGTCCCCTCAAGAACGCCCCGAGCTGACCGATACGGCTGTTGAACAGGTTCTCCGGAGGCCACCCCCGTGATTCGTGCCTACACCCAAGCCGAGCGCACCGTCGAGGGCATGACCAAGGAGGAGGCGTGCAACGCCTTCGCCCCGAAGATCCTCGCTACCGCCCGACGGGTGTACACCCAGGTGCGCGACGACGCGGGCATGAGCCTCGACGACCTCTGCAGCTTCGGCGTGCTCGGGCTGCTGGAGGCCTTCGACCGCTACAGCGACGGCCACGGCATCGACTTCCCCGCCTTTGCCGAGTACCGCATCCGGGGCGCGATGCTCGACGCCATGCGCACGATGGACACCTTCACCCGGCGCCGTCGCGACACCGCGCGCAAGCTCAAGGCCGCCACCGAGAAGGCCAAGGCGGAGACGGGCCGCGAGCCCACCGCCGCCGAGATCGCCACCGCGATGGGCGCGAGCCTGGAGGAGTACTGGCTGGCGTGCGACATCGCCACGCCGGTGTCGCTGGTGCCCATGGACGAGGCGATGGACACCGACGGCCACGTCCGCCTAGCGCTCACCCGGCCCGAGCACAGCGAGATCCCCTCCCACATGGTGGCCGCCGAGCTGCGCGACGCCCTGCGAAACGCCATCGCCGGGCTGCCCGAGCGGGAGCGCCAGGTGGTCATGCTCTACTACGGTCGCGACATGAACCTCGCCGAGATCGGCGCCACCCTCGGCGTCACGCCCTCGCGGGTGTGCCAGGTGCTGTCGATGGCGCGCGGCAAACTCAAGGCTGCCCTCGCCCAGCACGTCGACGGCGACAGTTTCGAAGCCATGCGGGAGTCCGGATGAGAGACATCTACGTTGCCCTCTCGGGCGCCACCGCCGCCTGGAACCAGTTGTCCAGCATCGCCAACAACGTGGCCAACGCGTCGACGCAGGGCTACCGCGAAGCGCGAGTCAGCTTCCGGGTGGCCGAGGAAGGAGGCGGACAGTACGCCGTGAGCGGGCAGGGCGGGTACAGCGCCGCCGACGGCGACTTGGAGACCGACAACGTGGAAACCCACCTCGCCCTGCGGGGTGACGGTTTCTTCGCGCTGGACGACGGCACCTTCACCCGCGACGGCAGCTTCCGCCTCGACAGCGAGGGCACGCTGGTGAGCGCGGAGGGCGTGCCGGTCCACGTGGAAGGCGGTCCCGCGCAGTTCCAACCCGGCGAGTCGATCGTGGTGGGTCGCGACGGGATGGTGGCCGGCAGCAAGTCCGGCAACCTCGGCAAGCTCGACATCGTCGGCCTCACCGCGCCGGCGCCCCTGGGCGGGAACCGCTGGGGCGGCACGCCGGGCGACACCCCCGACGGCACCACGGTGGTGCAGGGGGCGCTCGAGGGCTCCAACGTCGACACCATGCGCGGCATGGTGGAGATGATGGAGGCCAACCGATTCTTCGAGGCCCAGCAGAAGGCCATCCAGACGTCGGACGAGCTCCGGCAACGACTCAACCGAATGGGAGGTAGCTGATGCGCGCACTCTACACCGCCGCCACCGGCATGCGGGCGTTCCAGACCAAGATCGACAACATCGCCAACAACCTCGCGAACGCCAACACCACCGGCTACAAGAAGGTACGCGAGTCCTTCGAGGACCTCGTGTACCAGAAGGTGGGCAACGTGGGCGGCGAGGAAGGCGCCTCGCCCGCCAACCCCATGCAGGTGGGTAGCGGCGTTCGTTTGCAGGGGCTCTCGCGCGACATGGCGATGGGCGACGTGTCGATCAGCAGCAACCCCACCGACCTACTCATCGACGGCAACGGCTTCTTCGTGGTGGAGTCGCCCACCGGCGAGGAGATGTTTACCCGCGACGGGCACTTCTCCACCGACGCCGAGGGCAACCTCGTCACCCAGTCCGGCTACCGGGTGGCCCCGGGCATCACCGTCCCCACCGGCTCGGTGCTGGGGGTGGGCGGCGACGGCGCGGTGACCGCCACGTCGATGGAGACCGGCGAGGTGGTGAGCCTCGGGACGATCGAACTCGCGGTGTTCGCCAACCCGGCCGGCCTGGAAGCCAACGGGGGGAACCTCTTCCGGGCCACCGAGGCCAGCGGCGAGGCCCAGCGCACCACCCCCGGGGAAGACGGCGCCGGCCAGGTGTTGCAATACGCGCTCGAAGGCAGCAACGTCGACGTGGCCGAGGAGCTGGTGGGCATGATCACCGCGCAACGCAGCTACGAGCTGTCGTCGAAGGTGATCCAGGCCGCCGACGAGATGATGCAGACCACGGTCAACATGAGGCGCTGATGAGGACCAGCATCGCCGACCTCGTGCCCATCCTCGTGCTCTCCGGCGCGTTCGCGCCGGTGCAGGCGCAGGCGATGGAGGCCAGCGCGGCGATCCAGTCCGCCGTGGCCGCGCGCCTGGGCATCGAGGCCGCCGACGTGGTGGTCGAGGGCTTGTCGATCGGCGGGCCGACGGACCTCGACTGGAAGGTGGAGCTACCCCGCTACGGGAGCCTCACCGGGCGAGTGTCACTGACCCTGTGGGCCACGGTCGACGGCCACCCCGTGCGCCACCGGGTCACCCCGGACCTCACCGCCTGGCTGAGCGTCCCGGTGGCCACGGCCACCACCCGCCCCGGGCAGCCCCTGTCGCTTTCCCTCGCCCGGGTGGCCTCGTCGACGCTCGGCGGGGAAACACCGGTGGACCCGGCGCTCACGTGGGAGGCGGCCACGACCTTGCAGGCCGGGCAGCCGGTCACCACGCTGCGCGCCCGTCCCGCGCCGGCGATGCGGGAGGGGCAAGACGTCACCCTCGTCGTCACGCGCGGGGCCGTCACCGTACGGGCGCCCGGTCGCCTCGAGGCCGACGCTTTTTCGGGACAGCCGGTCGCTGTCACCAACCTCGCCACCAAGACCCTGGCCCGCGGCACCTTCGCCGACGGGGTCGTTACCCTCGGGGGATCCTGATGTTCCTACTCCTCGCCGCCTGCGCCACCACCGGCGCCCTGCACGCCGACGCCGCGCCGCTCTCGCCCTCGCCGGTGATCGTGGCGCCCGACGAGCCGATCCCGGTGGGATCGTTGTGGTCCGAGGTCGGCGGCCGCGCCCTCATCGGCATGGACAACAACGCGCGTCGTACCGGCGACCTCATCACCGTGCTGGTGAACGAGTCGGCCAGCACCAGTATCGGCGCGGCGACCGACCTGTCGCGACAGAGCGAGGCCGAGGCAGGCATCACTGCCCTGCTCGGGGCGGAGACGGCCATCCTCAACGCCAACGCCGCCATGGGCGGCAAGATCGGCATCGGGGGATCCAGTGGCACCAGCACCTCGGGCGACGGCAAGACCAGCCGGACCGGGGCACTCACGGCGGTAGTGACCTGTCACGTGGTGGAGGTGCTCAACAACGGCAACCTCCGCATCCGCGGCACCAAGGAAGTGCGGGTGAACCGGGAGACGCAGTACCTGACACTCGAGGGCGTGATCCGCCCCCGCGACATCCGGCTCGACAACACCGTGCAGAGCAACCTCATCGCCGAGGCCCGGGTGGAGTTCACCGG
The DNA here is from genome assembly GCA_964359125.1 of uncultured Klebsiella sp. Lineage (GTDB taxonomy): Bacteria > Myxococcota_A > UBA796 > UBA796 > SXON01 > SXON01. Next base: position 19,001 of record CAYHRZ010000034.1, read on the forward strand.
CGAGGGCGCCATCGCCAGCCAGCAGGGGCAGGGCTGGGGCAACGCGGTCACCAACGCGGTGTGGCCGTTCTGAGGTGGGAGGGGGCGCCCCGTCGCGCCGACGGCGCCCCTCGCGCCCCCGTAGCGCCGCCCACACCCGCCCTCCGCCAGCGCGCTTAGCCTGAGGGACACCCCTGGAGTGTCCATGCCCCTGCGCCTCGGCGATACCGCCCCCGACTTCTCCGCCGACACCACCGTCGGCCCCGTCAACTTCCACGAGTTCCTCGGCAATAGCTGGGGCGTGCTCTTCTCCCACCCCCGCGACTTCACCCCGGTGTGCACCACCGAGCTCGGCACCGTCGCCAAGCTCAAGCCCGAGTTCGACCGGCGCGACGTGAAGGTGATCGGCCTGAGCGTCGACACCGTGGCCGACCACGTCCGCTGGGAAGCCGACATCGAGGAAACCCAGGGACAGGCCGTGAACTTCCCGATGATTGGGGACCCCGACCGGGTGGTGGCCACCCTCTACGACATGATCCACCCCAGCGCCAACGACACGCTGACCGTGCGCTCGGTGTTCGTGATCGGGCCCGACAAGAAGGTGAAGCTCATGCTCACCTACCCGGCCTCCACCGGGCGCAACTTCGCGGAGTTGCTGCGCGTGATCGACAGCCTCCAGCTCACCGCCAAACACAAGGTGGCCACGCCGGCCAACTGGGAGCAGGGCCAGGACGTGATCATCGTGCCCGCCGTGAGCGACGCCGACGCGGCCACGCTCTTCCCCGGCGGCTGGAACACGGTGAAGCCCT
>CAYHRZ010000035.1:0-19619 GCA_964359125.1 uncultured Klebsiella sp.
AGCAGGTGATCGCGGGCATCGCCGAGGGCTGCCGCCAGGCCGGCTGCGCGCTCATCGGAGGGGAAACGGCCGAGATGCCCGGCATGTACGCCCCCCGTCACTACGACCTGGCCGGGTTCTGCGTCGGGGTGGTGGAGCGAGCCCAGCTGATGGACGGTCGCGACATCCTGGCCGGCGATCGCCTCGTGGGACTCCCCTCCACCGGCGTACACAGCAACGGCTACTCGCTGGTACGCCACCTCTTGGACAACCACGACATGGACGCCGACGACTGGGGACTCGGCGCGCCGCTGGGCGAGGTCTTGATGCGGCCCACGCGGATCTACGTGAAGGAACTGCTGGCGTTACGCAAGCGGTTCTCTATCCTCGGCGCGGTACACATCACCGGCGGCGGGTTCACCGGGAACGTGCCCCGGGTGCTGCCGCGGGGACTCGGCGCGGTGATCGACCGCGGCTCGTGGCCCGAGTTGCCCATCTTCCGGTTGCTGCGGCAGGCCGGCCAGCTCGACGACGACGAGATGTACCGCACCTTCAACTGCGGCATCGGCATGGTGCTGGTGGTGCGCGCGGGCGAGGCCGACGCGCTCGCGGCGGCCGCTGGTGGACACGTGATCGGCACTGTCGTCCACGACGAGCAGGGCGAAGCGCGGGTGGTGTAGGTGTCGACCACCGCGCGGGTGGCGGTGCTCGCCTCGGGACGAGGCTCCAACCTCCAAGCGCTGCTCGACGCCGCGTCCGACCCCTGGTTCCCCGCCGACATCGTGAAGGTGGTGTGCAACGTGCCCGGGGTGATGGCCCTCGACCGCGCGCGGGCGGCAGGCTTGCCCACCGAGGTGGTGGTGTCGAGGGGGCGCACTCGGGAGGACTTCGAGGCAGAGTTGCTGTCGCGACTCGACGGGGTCGACATCGTCTGCCTCGCGGGCTTCATGCGCGTACTCACCCCGTTGTTCCTCGACCAGTTCCCCGCGCGGGTGATGAACATCCACCCGGCGCTCTTGCCTGCCTTCCCCGGGGCCCACGGCATCGCCGACGCGCTGTCGCACGGGGTGACGGTGGCCGGCGCCACCTGCCACCTCGTCGACAGCGGGGTCGACACCGGGCCGATCCTCGCCCAGGGGGCCGTGGCCGTGCACGACGAGGACACCGTGGACACGCTCGCGGCGCGGGTGTTGGGGGTCGAGCACCGGCTCTACCCGCTCTGCCTCCGGTGGATGGCGGAGGGACGGGTCACCGTGGAGGGACAACGGGCCCGGGTGCGGCTCTTGCCGGGGGAATCACGCTGGATCGCGGGGTGACACGCAGCGCGATGAAACGCGCCACCACGGTTGCGGAACCGGCACCCCAAAAACCGAACGTGGCCGCGCCATTCACGGCGTCAGGGGCGCGGGAACCAGCGCTGGCTCGTCGTCGACCACCCCCTCCCCGCCGCCAAAAGCCTCGATCCCCGAGGGTAGATCGTACACGGCGAGGTCGCCGAAGCGCTCGGGCTGTCCCACGCGCCGGGCAATCCAGCCCTCCGTGTTCTGCCACACGAAGCTCGGGTCCGACGCGGTGTCGATCACCAAGACGCGGATGCCCGCGTCGCGGGCGGCCACGAACGGCAGGGCGTCGCCCCGTGCCTCCCAGGTGGGCCGCGCGGCCGCCACGTCGAGGCCGTACTCCATCCGCCAGCCCAGGGCACCCGCCAGGGCCGGCGCCGTGGCCTGCTCACGGTCGCTGGCGAGCAAGAAGGCGCGCCAGCGATCTTCCGAGATTCTACCGGCGAAGTAGGGTGCCGACGGGGGCGGGAAGAGCATGACGGCCCCGTCCTCGGCGGACTGCAGCCGCGACACGACCGCGGACAGGTCAGCGCCGCTGACCTGGGGCCCGTCGCTGTCCTGGTGCCATGCCGCGCGCGCCGCGAGCACCAGCCCGCCCGCCGACCCCAGCAACGCCAGGGTGGGCAGGCCGCCCCGGGGCCCGAGCAGCAGCACCGCCAGCCAGAGCAGCACGCCCCACAGCGGCGCCACCATGCCCGCGAGTCCCAGCGCCCGCTGCTCGCTCTCGATGACCGTGCCGGCGGTGGCTCCCGACCACGTCGAGAGGACGGCCGCGAACCCGGTAGGTTCAGCCACCGCCTGGGCCTGGGGACCATCGAGGCGATCGGGTCCCTTGGACGGCCCGCTGCCGGTGTTGCCCTCCACCACCCGCGGGTGGACCCAGCGGCCGTAGCTGGCCGAGGCCCGTGCCCAGCGGGCGTGCTCCTGCGGGGGCATCGGGAACCAAGCGCCGCCTTGCCCCCCGTAGGCGGGACCAAGGGAAACCACCGCCGCGCTGCGCAGCGCCGCGCCCGGCTGCTCAACCGGTGCCGTCATCAACACCAGCAGCCCCACCGCGCCCGCCGCCAGCGCCCACCGACGTCGTAACAGGCCGATGGTCGCCACCGCCGCCGCCGCGGGTGCGCCACACAGCCCGGCGAGCAGGCCCAGGCGCGGAAAACACAAGGCGAGCATCACCGGCGCGAAGCCGAGCGCGGGCAGGTCCGCTTGCCAGAGGGACAGGGTCGTCCACGGGCCAAGCTGGGCCAGGATCGCCACGCCCACGCGCTCCCCCACCGGCCGATCCCCCGCGAGTCGCCAACCGGCGTAGCCGACCGCCCACACGAAGGCGGCGAGGACCACCCGCGCCGCCGCCACCGGCGTGCCGGGCACCAGCACGCCCAGCGCGACGCCGAGGGGCACCGAAGGCAGGTAGAAGTCCCCTCCTCGCCACGCCCCGATCGCGTAGGCCAGGCCGGCGCCCGCGTCGCTGTCGAGCACGTCGGGGAGCAGCCCTGTGGCCGCGAGCCACCCCCACGCGAGCGGGAGGGCTGCGCAACCGGAGGCGGCTACCAGTTCCCGGGGTTCGACGCGCTGCACGCGGCCTCGCCGCAGAAGTTTTCCACCTCGCCCGTGGCCAGGAAGTGGGCGGACTGCTGGATACAGCCGGGCCAACTGCGCGGGATGGAGTGGGCGCCGCTGGATCCCCCCGGGCGGTTTACCGCCTCGGGATAGCCCACCTCGGGATCGTATTGCACCATGGTTGGGCCAGCGGTGGGAAGGGCTGCGGCGACGAGGCCGTAGGGGGTCGTGAACGACGGCGTGGCGAGCGTGGCACCCACGCTGCGCACGAGCAACTCGGTGGTGAGGTTGGGCACCTGCTCGTCGCCCATCGACTCTTGCCAGACGACGCCGCGGCCCGCCAACCGGTCGGCGTGAGCGGCGGGGTCGACCGGGTCCCACAACACCTGCGTGGCGGCGTAGAGCACCTGCCGGTCCCAGGGGTCGGGGAACTCGCGTGTGACCACGATGTCGAACGGGGGCCACTGGGCCGAGCGCTCCAGCATCGTGGCCCAGGCGCTGCCGCCCACGTGGAACACCGCCCGCTCGATGGTCGACTGGTTGGCAAACATCACCGAGCCCTCGATCCCTCCCAGTGAAATCCCGTAGTAGACGATGTTCGTGCGGTCGGCCAGGCCCTCGAAGAGGGGGTCGTCGAACAGGGCCCCCGCGGCCGCGTAGTGCACCAGGGCGGTGGTGTCGGCCACCCCCTGCGCGAGCATCTCCGGGATCTCGTGGAACCGCGCGAAGTCGCCCGCCACCTCGAGGGCATGGAGGCGGTCGTCCTGGGTGAGCCCGGTCCACTTGCTGGCGATCACGATGGCACCAAGCTCCTCGGCCAGGGCCAAGACGCCGTTGGGATCCCCGTCCTCGGCGAGGTAATCATCGGGCTCCGACATGATCCCGTGGCCGAACACGAGGACCGGCACCGTCCCCGGCGCCGCCGCCCGCACCGACTCGGGGATGCTCGCCCACAAGTAGACGTCGCGCGTTCCTGCCTGGACCGGGACGCCGTCGGCGTCGACCTCGATGTGCGTCTCGTCGACCAACCAGTTGGCGCTCGAGAAGGTGCCCTCGGCCTGCACGGCGATCCCGGCCGGCGGAGACACCTCGTCGCCCGCCGTCCACGTCCGCGTCCACGCGTGCGACGTCGGCACCGGCAGCGACGCGAGCACGCTGTCGAGCAGGAGCCTGCCGTCGCCCACTGGGAAGTCTCACGCCACCACCACGTCGTCGTAGCCGAGCCCCGCGAGCCGGGACTGCAACTCGGCATAGTGTCCCTCGGGGGCGGGCAGTTCCAGTGGCTCACCGCCGCTGGTGAGGCCGCTGGTGACCACCACCGCGACGGTGTGACCGGGCGTCATGGCCAACATCGGTCGCACGATGAGCGCGCGCTTTCCGGTGGCGATGGCGTCGTCGGCGGCGTCGAGTTCGGCGAAGCACGGGATCGCCGCGCCGCTGTCGAGGTCCACCATGACGACGGTGCCGTCGGTGCCCACGCTGTCCTGGCCGCCCACCGCGTCGGCGTCGAGGGGAACCTCGAACATCGCCACCGAAGGCTGGACCACCGAGAACCCCGCGCGCCGGTTGAACGGCCCGAAGTCCCACGCGATGTTGTCGTCGGCCACCGGCAGGTCGCCCTCTCGCAACGCCATCGCCCCGTCGCTCAGCAACTCCACGCTGGGGAAGGGATTGGCGCGGCCGAGGCCCAGGGCACCGAGGGCGGCATCGTCGTCGACCTCGCCGTCGGGCGGGCAACCGAGGAGGAGGAGGATCATACGGCGGGGCTAACCGCGCCGTCGGCCGGGGTCGCGCTGGCACCGGCCTCGATGCTGTTGCGCACGCGGGCGACGAACATGGTCTCCATCGGCGTGGCGCCGGCGTGGCGGCGGAGCCCCTGCAACAAGCGATCCATCCCCGTGTCGGCGACGGGCTCGTCCAGGAGCGGGCGGTCGTAGCGCATGAGGAACCGGGTGACGGGCGACCAGCGGTGGCGCCCGAAGCTCACCTCGATGGCGTCGCGAACCTCCCGGGCTCGGCCCGGCAGCCAGCCCTGGGCGCGGGCGATGCGGACCATCGCGAGCACCTCCGCGGAACGGGTGGCCACGTCGATCACGTCCTTGACGGTGAACACGAAGAACACCGTGCGAAAGAGCTTCTTGACCGGCCAGACGATCACCGCCCGCAGGCAGCCCAGCAGCATGTTGGCGCGGTCCTCCGTGAGCACGTCGAGGGTGGCGTCGTCGAGGGACTGGCCCGCCGCGTCGGCGTCGACGGCCAGCGCGCGGCGCAGCGCCTTCCGCGAGAGGTAGTCGTCGAGGAACGGCAGCGGAATGGCCATGCACAAGCCAGACACGAGCACGTGGGGGGAAACGTCCGCCATGCCGCCGCGCCTATCCCGCGCCGCAGGCGGCGATCCAGGCCGCCCCGGTGACGGCGTCGTTGGCCGACACCGCCCACCACGCCGCGTCGCGGTGCTCGAGGTGCACCGCGAGCCGACCGCGCTCGTCGGCCAGCACCACGGTCACCCGCCGGGCTGGCGGCCGAGCGTCGAGTTGGGCGAACAAAGCGTCGAGTTCTGCTGGGAGGGTGGCGGCCCCGACGATCCGTCCCCCCTCGTAGGGCACGCCTGCAAAGGGGCCCTGGGGTTGGTAGGGATCTGGGTCGGCCGGCACCGCGGACCGTCCCACCGCCACCCGCCACGGGGTGATCAGCCGGGCCGCCGTGCAGGCGCCCATCGCCTGCCAGCGGTCGAAGGTGACGTCCAGGGACTGCAGCCCCCGGGTGGGGGCGGCGGACAACAACGCGTCGGCGGCGGCGAAGTCGAGGATGACCGGCACCGTGATCCACGGCTCACCGCGCGCCCGGCGCGACAGCGCGTCGACCGAGGGCATGCGGCTGGTCGCCGAGGACCCGGCCGCGACCAGGGCCTCGTCGACCTTCCCCGCGCGCAGGAGCGCGTCGGCGTCCGGACTCGGGCTGCACGCGAGGAACCACCACATCGGCGCGCACGTTATCCGCGCCGCGTGATCACCGACGCCTACGAGACGGTCGGCCGTCCCCGCGCCGGGGCGATCCTGTTCTCCTGCGAGCACGCGAGCAACCGACTCCCCCGTGGCGTCCCGGCCACCCGCGCGGACCGCGCCTTGCTCCGGACCCACTGGGGCTACGACCCCGGTGCGGCCTGGCTGACGCGGACGCTGGTCCAGGACGCCGGCGGAGCGGGGGTGCTCTCCCGCTTCTCGCGCCTGCTCTGCGACCCGAACCGCGCACCCGGCGACGGGTCGATGTTCCTGCGGCACACCGACGACGGCTCGCCCGCTTTCAACCGCGACCTCGGCCCAGCGGAAGAGCGCGCGCGCATCGCCCGGTTCTTCGAGCCCTACCACGCGGCGCTGGGTCGGGCCGTCGCCAGCGGCCCGCGACTCTTGTTCTCCGTGCACACCTTCACCCCCGAGTTCCGGGGCAACCGCCGCGCGATGGAGGCGGGCGTGCTCTTCGACCGGTACCGCCCCCTGGCCGAGGCGCTGGTCGGCGCCCTGCGCGGACAGGGCTTGACGACCGAAGCCAACGCACCCTACTCCGGCTTGGACGGCCTGATCTACGCGGCTGCACGTCACGGGGAGGCCGCCGGCGTGCCCTACCTGGAGTTGGAGGTCCGGCAGGATCTCGTGGCGACGAGGCCGATGGCGGTGGAGGTCGCGACGCGGGTGTGGAAGGCGATGGCGGCGTGCGGCCTCTAGCCGACCGGCTCGTCCCGGTCCTCACGGCGCTCGCGGGGACGGCGGTTTTCCTCTGGCCGGCTCAGGTGGGCCTCCTGGGCGACCCCCACGGCGAGACGCACCACCACCTCTGGGCGCTCGGCGACGCCCTGCTGGGTTTGGCGGTGAACTACCCCCTGGGCTGGCACGTGCCGCTGATGGATCCCCCCAACCTGCCCGCGTTCGCCCTGGGTTGGTGGTGGTCACCGGTGGTCGCCTACAACCTCGTGGCGGTGTTCAACGTGCTGCTCGCGGCCGCGGGCGGTTGGCGGTTGGGACAGGCGTTGGGGGGCAGGGCGGGCGCCTACGCGGCCATGGCCGCCGTGGCCTGGAGCCCCTTCCTGGGCGGGGCGATCGAGTTCGGTGTCACCGAGGCCTGGCCCCTGGGCTGGTACGCACTCCACCTGGCCGCGATGCTGGCGCTCCGGCGGGAGCCGTCAACCGGCCGAGCGGTCTTGTCCGGTGTCTACCTCGGCATTTTTGCCCTCAGCGGCTGGTACAACGCCGCGTTCGCGCTGGTGGTGTCGCCGCTCTTGGCCCTGCACGTGCGTCGACGGCACCTCTGGGTGGTCGCGGCGGTGGCCCTGGCGATGGTGCTACCTCGTTTCGTCGACCTCCTCCCCCACCTCCCGGTGTGGGCCGACCGCGCCGCCGGCCTCAGCGCCCCCACCGACATCCGAGCCTGGAACCGCCAGGAGCGCTACGGCATCGACTTGGCGGCGTTCCTCCCCGCCTGGTCGGTGGTGACCCCTTCGTACAGCGTGTACGTTGGTGTCGCGACACTGAGCCTCGCGGTGCTCGGCGGCCGGGGAGCCCTTCCCTTCCTCGGGATGGCGTTGCCCTTGTGGGTCCTGGCCCTGGGCCACTGGCTGCGCTGGCGCGGCGAGGTGGCCGTCCCCTTCCCTCTCCCAGCGGGTTGGCTGGTTTCCAAGCTCGACACCGCACAGTTCATCACGCACTGGTACCGGGCGGCTGGGCCCGCGACGGTCCTCCTGGCCGCCGCAGCCGCCGTCGGCGCCGCCCGCGTGCCGCGCTGGCCCTGGGCCCTCGCCGCGCTGCTGTTGGCCGACAACCTGCTGTTCGCCCGCACCCGGTGGCCGCGCGTGGCGGCGCCGTTGAAGCTGCCCGCCGAGTTGTCGACCATGGTGGCGCTCCAGGGGCCCATCCTGGACCTTCCGGTCGACGACAACCGCCTGCCGCCCGAGCGCGCCGGCAGCCGACGTCCCTACTGGGTGTGGCAACTCTTCCACCAGCAGCCGGTGGCGGAGAACTACGAGGGGTCGGACAGCATCCTGCGCCTCTCGGGGCAGGCCCGGGCCCTGCAGACGGCGTGCGGCGGGCTGCCCGTGTCGCGACCGGGTGCCCTCGACGCCGGGGACCACGCCCCGGGCTCCGAGTCAGTGACCCTCTACGCCCTGGGCATCCGGCACGTGGTCGTCCACCCCGACCTGGCCCCGGCCGGCTGCGCCGAGAACACGACGAAGGTGCTCGGCGCCCCTACGGCGCCCGCGACGTGGACGCTGTCACCACCTCGTTGAGGGCGTCGGCGTCGATCTCCCCGCGCCCGTAGGCCGCGTAGGCTCGCTCCAACTCGGCAAGGCGTTGTCGCAGGGCCCGGCGCTGTTGGCGGATGTCGCGCAGCTTCTCGTCGAGGCGGGCACGCACCTCCGCCGGGAGGTCGGGCAACGACAAGGCGGCGAGGTCCTCCACCCGCGCGCGGGGACGCGTCTGCCCGTTGGTCGCGGAGAGGCCGGGCTGGGCAAAGGGGGACCGTAGCGCCAGGAGCAGGAAGTCCGGCTCGGACTCCGCCGCCACCCGCACGAACTCCGGCGACACCACCACCCTCTCGGGCAAGGCGTCGTCCGGTCGCTCGGCCAGCGCGATCTTTCGCAACTCCGGCCGCATCCGCCCGAACAGGATCTCCCCGGGTTCCACCGGCACCAACCCGTCGGCAGGCTGGCGAGTCCTCACCGCGCCGCGGGTGAACTCCCCGGTGCTCGGGTCCACGTCGGCCAGCGTGAGGACGGTGGAAACCTCGGGACCCGCTCGGCTCGCGCCCCCGCTCCACACCCGCGCCCGGTCCGCGACGCGGAACCGGGGCACGCCGGCGTCGTGCCGGGGTCCGAAGGCCTCCTCGGGCACCCACGGCGCGTCAAACATCCGCGCGGCCCGCGGGAACGGGCCGCCCCGGAGGTGCAGGCGCAACTGCACCAGTTCGTCGGGCAGTCGACGCCGGTAGTTGCGGCGCCCCGCCTCGTACCCGGGACTGCTCACCACCGCGCACAGGGTCGGGACGACGTTCGCGGGGTGCCGGCGCAACACCAGGATCGCGGCCCGGGTGTAGGTGCCACCGAAGGGGGAGAACACGCCTTCGGGCAACGAGACCACCGCCTCGCGCACGCAGTGGGCGTCGAGTTCCTCGCGCACCGCCGCCAGGCCGGGGCTCGACACCACGCTCCACGGCACGATGGTCGCGATGCGCCCGCCCGGCCGCACCCAGCGCATGGCCGCCCGCAGGAACAACACGTCGCTGCTCACCCGGTCCTTTCCGACGTTGTGTCGCGACAGCACGGCGGGGTCGGTGATGCTGACTGAGAAAGGCGGGTTGGCCAGGACGACGTCGTACGCCTGCTCGGGCTCGCTGGCGAAGAAGTCGGCTCTGGTCACCGCCCGCGGGTTGGCCCCGTGCAGCGCCACGTTCAGGCGGGCCAAAGCCGCGAGATCTGGATCCACCTCGATCCCCTCCGCGTCGGCACCCCGGGTGCCGGCCGCGACCAGGAAACCTCCGGAGCCGCAGGTGGGGTCGAGCACGCGGTCGCCGGCCCGGACGCCAGCCAACTCGGTGACCAGTTCGACCAGCGGCCTCGGCGTGAAGTACTGCCCGTGTTTGCCCTTGAACAAGTCGGTGAAGAAGCGCTCGTAGGCCAGGCCGAAGAGGTCCAGGTCCGGCGAGAGCGGCAAGGCGTCGAGCCGCGCCGAGGCCGGGGCGTCGGGCCCGTCCGGCCAGAGCGACGCCGGCAGCCCCAGGCGCGCCGACAGGTGGCGCACGAGGGCCACGAACGCGCGCCGCCCACCGAGTCCGGAAGCGCGCAGCCGAGACTCCGCCCCCCGCAGTTCGGCGGCGAAGCGCTCGGCAGGATCGGTCGACAGGCTCACCCATGGGTGGTATCCGGTACCATTCGGCACCGCCGCTGACCGGTTTCCCGCCCCGTCCGTCCCGGCGTCACCCAAAAACGCTCCGCCTTCGCGATGATGTTATGGGCACAAACTAGATGTCCGAGTCCCCCCGAGTGCCCGACTTCAAGCTGAGCCGCAACCTCGTGGGGGTGTCAACCTCGGCGACCATCGCCATCCACGAGCGGGCAGCCACGCTGAGGGCCGAGGGACGCCGCGTGTTCAAGCTGGGTCTAGGCCAGTCGCCCTTCCCCGTGCCCGGCCCGATGGTGGAGGCGCTCCAGCGCCACGCCGCCGAGAAAGACTACCTTCCCACGGCCGGCCTCCCCGCGCTGCGCGCCGCGGTCGCCCAGTACCACAGCCGGAAGCCCGGACTGCGCTACACCGGCGACGACGTGCTGATCTCGCCGGGCTCGAAGGAGCTGCTCTTCTTGCTGCAGATGGCGCTCGACGGGCAGGTGATCATGCCCACCCCGGCGTGGGTGTCCTACGCCCCGCAGGCGCGGATCCTCGGGCGGCGCATCCGCTACATCCACACCCGCGCCAACGACAACTGGCAGCTCGATCCTGACGAACTCGACCGCGCGTGTACCGAGCACGACGGCCCGTTCCTGCTGGTCCTCAACGACCCGTCGAACCCCACCGGCTGCAGCCACGCGCCCGAGCGCCAGCGCGCCATCGCCGCCGTCGCGCGAAAACACGGGGTCGTGGTGTTGTCCGACGAGATCTACGGCGAACTCCGCTTCGACGGGCAGCATCGTTCCTTCGCCACGGACTGGCCCGAGGGCACGATCATCGCCACCGGCCTCTCCAAGTGGTGCGGCGCGGGCGGCTGGCGCCTCGGCGCGTTCACCTTCCCACCCGCGCTCCGCAGCCTGCTGGGGGCGATGGAGGCCGCCGCCAGCGAGACCTACACCACCACGAGCGCCCCGATCCAACACGCGGGCGTCACTGCCTTCGCGGGCGACACTTTTGCGCCATGGATGGACAACTACGTTCGTAGCAGCAGGGCAATCCTCGGTATGCTCGCGCGTGAGAGCGCACTACGATTGCGAACGGCCGGGATCCGCGTGACCGAGCCGCAGGGTGCCTTCTACCTCTTCCCCGACTTCGAGCCGCACCGGGCGCGGCTGGCCGCGCGCGGCGTCCACACCGCCCACGAGTTGTGCGAGCGATTGCTCCAGGACACGGGGGTGATGGGCCTGCCCGGGCAGGCCTTCGCCCGGCCGAGCGCGGAGTTGACCGTTCGTCTGTCCCTGGTCGACTTCGACGGGGCCGGGGCGCTCGCGGAGTTCGCGAGCGAGCCGGCTCGCCTGCCCGACGCCTGTGGGCGGGTGCTCGAGGCCATCGACGCCACCAGCGTGTGGGCGTGCGCCTAGTCGACCGCCTCAGCTCGCCGATCGACGCCCTCCGCGACAGCGAGTCCACCCGGCTCCTGGCCGCAGGCGTGCTGACCGGCCTCCTCGGCGGCCTCGCGGCGGTGCTCTTCGACCACGCGATGACGCTCGTGGGCTACCTCGTGCTCGGGAGCGCCGACCCCGGCCGCAATCCCCCCTCCACGGCCCACACCCTCCTCGGCCCCGCCGCCGTCGGGGTCGTGGTGGGCATCCTGGTCCAGCGCCTCACCCGTCGCAGGCGGCCGCAGAACGTGGCCGACGTCCTGGCCCGGGTGCAGCTCGACGAGCCCACGCTCTCGCTCCGCGACGGGCTGGTCAGCGCGACCACCGCGGCGCTGGCGGTGGGAGGGGGCTTCAGCGGTGGACGCGAGGGCCCGATCGTGCAGTTCGCCTCGGCGCTCGCGGGCTGGACCTGCAAGCGCATGGGCGTCCGGCCCGCGAGCATCCGCACGCTGGTCGCCGCCGGAGCCGCGGCGGGTATCGCCGCCAGTTTCAACACGCCGCTGGGCGGTGCCTTCTTCGCGCTCGAGATCATCCTCGGCAACTTCGCCGTGCAAACCTTCGTCCCCGTCGTGGCCGCCACCGTGACCGGCACGGTGGTCGGGCAGGCCTTCCTCGGCGACCGCATCGCCCTACACCTGCCCGCGTTCGAGTTCCGGAGCGTGCTGGAACTGCCGCTCTACCTCTTGCTGGGCGCGGTGGGCGCCGTCGTCGCCCATGCCTTCAAGCACGCGGTGATGCTCGGATCGGCCCGCATCTCCAAGCTCGCGGGCCCCCCCTGGTTCCGGCCGGTGATCCTCGGCCTGGGCGTGGGCGCCATCGCCGCGGCAGGTGTCCCCCAGGTGATGGGCAACGGCTACGGCTTCATGGAGGACCTCCTCAGAGGCGCACCCGTCTCGGCGGGCTTCCTCGTCCTGCTCCTCGCCGCCAAGGTGGCGGCCACCAGTCTCACCGTAGCCGCTCGAACCGGTGCGGGGCTGTTCGCCGCCAGCCTGTTCACGGGCGCCATCACCGGTGCCGTTTTCGGCATCGCCGCCACCGGCCTGTGGCCCGAGCACACCGAGGCGGTGGGCGCCTACGGCATGGTCGGCATGGGCTCGGTCACCGCCGCCGTGCTCAGCGCTCCCATCACCATGACGCTGATGTTGTTCGAGATGACGGGTAACTACCACGTGATCCTGCCGTTGATGATGGCGCTGGCCGCATCGGGGCTCGTGTCGATGGCCCTCGGGTCGCGGTCGCTCTACGAGATGGAACTGGAGCGGGAGGGCCTGTCGCTGGCCAAGCGCCGCGAGGGCGGCGTGATGCACGACATCCTCGTGGGTGACATCCTCCGCAGCGACGGCTTCGAGGTGGTGCGGCCGGGAACCCCGCTGCCGGCGATCCTCGACCGTTTCCTGCGCCGTCGTGTCGAAGAAGTGTACGTCGCCGACGAGGACGGCACCTACCGGGGCTCGATCCACATCCAGGACGTCAAGCCGGCCCTCGCCAACCCCGGCGGCGCGGCCGAGGTCCGTCCACGCCTGGTGGGCACGGCGCGACGCGAAGAAACCCTCGCGGCCATCCTGCCTCGCTTCTTCGACGCGCCCGGCGACGCCCTGCCGGTCGTCGACGCTTCGGGGCACCTGGTCGGCGTGGTGGCGGAGCGCGACGTGGTCGCGGCCTACCACCGCGAGGGCCTTCTCCAAGACGCGCGCCTGGCCCACGTCGTGAGCCACGACGAGGCGGGCGAGCACAACGACTACCTCGAGCTGCCCGCGGGCCAGGTGATGGAGGGCATCGCCGTGGGGCCGAGGCGCAGCGGCAAGTCCTTGCGGGAGCTGGGTCTGCCGAAGCAGACCGGGTGCACGGTGGTGGCGATGAGCGTGTGGGACGAGGCGACGGGCGACTGGCAGCGGCAGCCCGTCGACGTCGACCGCGTGCTGCGTGCCGAGGACAAGCTCATCCTCATCGGCCCCGCCGACGCCGTGCGGCGCCTGGACGCCATCGACGGCTAGCCTTCCGGCAGGAACTCCGGCGCGCCCGACCAGCTCACCGGGGAGATGTCAGCCTCGGAGGGAGGTAGTCCCCCGAGTCCATCAACCGGCTGGAGGTCGTCGAGCCAGCAGGCCCGGTCATCGCGGTGGCATACGATGAATCGTCCCTCGTCGGCGGGATCCTTCGCGCGGTGGTACCTGAGGTAAATATGTTGCCGGTCAATACCAACGATTTCCACCTTTCCGGTGGCGTGCGACATCACCAGTCGGGCCCGCTTCCCCAGCCCGCTCACATGCCGCTTCGCCTCCTCGAACACACGGAAGCTGTGGACGATCGTGGTCTCGAAGGCGCGGTTCCCCGCCGTGGGACGGCCCTGGAAGAGGTAGTAGGGCGGCACCCCGGCGTAGGCCAGCCGGCGGAACAACTCCGCGAGCACCTCCGCGCTGTCGTTGACGCCCTTGATCACCGGGCACTGGTTCACGATCGAGAGCCCAGCGTCCAGGCCCCGCTGCAGGCCCCGCAGCGCCTCGGGCGTGAGCTCCCGGGGGTGGTCGAAGTGGGCCATCAGGTAGATGCGGCTGTCCATGGTGGAATAGCGTTTGAACAAGGCGAGTAGTTGCTCGTCGTCAGCCAGCCGCGAGGGCAGGAACGCGGGCATCTTGCTACCCAACCGGATGATCTTCACGTGCGGGATGGCCCGTAGACCCTCGATGATCCGGGTGATTCGCCCCGTGGACATCAGCAGCGGGTCACCCCCGGTGAGCAAGACGTTCGTCACTTCCGGGCGGGCCGCGATGTAGTCCAGGCCGGGCTGCACGTCGATCGACACCTCGTCGTTGTCGCTCATGAACAGCCGCTTCCGGAAGCAGTAGCGGCAGTAGGCACCGCACACTTCGTTGCACAAGAGGAGCACCGTGTGCGGATACTTGTGCTGGAGCCCCCGGGCGGGGGTGTTGGCCGCCTCGTCGCTGGCATCGAGCGCCCCCCAGTCGTCGAGTTCGGCGGCGTCCGGGATGACGATGCGACGGATGGGGTCGTCGGGGTCGTCCCAGTCGATGAGCGACAGGTAGTAGCTGGTCGTGCGGAAGGCGTACTTCCCCGCCACCGCGCGCAGCGCGGCACGCTCCGCCTCGGGAATGTTCGGAATCTTGTCGATGTCCGTGAGGTATTTCATGGCGCACTCCGGTTCGATATGTGCTCAAATGAACGTGTAGCGACGCCGCGACCCGGTGACAAGTCCAGCGGGCCACAAGGGGACGCCACCGGCCGACCCGGGCGCCGGGTCTGTGGGCCGCGCTACTAGGCAAGCCATGCCCCGCGTCGTGGTTGGCTTGCACCTGGAAGCGCCCTCCGCAGCGGCCGTTTTTGTCGACGGCCGCCTGGCGGGTGCCATCCGGCAGGAACTCATCGACCGACAACCTGGGAGCGGGCGATTCCCCTCCGGCGCCCTCGACGCCGCGCTCGACGAAGCGGGACAGCGCCCGAGCGCGGTGGACGAGGTGGTGGTGGCGCGCGGGAAGGGCTTGGGCCTCGTGCAACGGCGATCTCTGACCCGGGCGCTCCGCGACGCCCGCACGTCGGGGCGGGTGGTGCTGGTCGACGCGCCTCCGGTCACCACCTGGCTGGCGTCGGTCGCAGCCACCTGGGCGCGAAACCCAGCGGCGCGCGCCGTCGCCGTCGGCGTGGTCCACCTCGGCCACCAGGCCAGGCTGCACACCGACTCCGTCGCCGTCCCGCCAACGGCGGCCTGGGGGCCCGACGTTGGAGAAATCCCGGCCTTCCGAGCGCTTGGGAACGCGGGCTTGCCGCGTGATCTCCGCGTGGGCGCGGCGCCCTCGACGCACTGCGTGGTGGCCCGCGGCCGCTTGGCCCTCGCGGGCGAAGACCCCTCCAGAGTCGTGTTCTGCGGGGGCACGTCATCCACCCTGCTCGCCCCCGACGGCCTGGTCCCCGTCACGCCCACCGAGGTGATTCGCGCGTGGCGCCAACACCCCGGGGCCGACCTGATCATCGGCCCCTGGTGGGTGGATCACTCGGCCCGGGCCAGCGCCTCCGAGCCGTAGAAACTCGCGAACGCCACCCACAACTCTCCCGCCAGGTACAGCGTCGTGGCGGGGTCGCCTGCCTTCTTCTGGCGCAAGAAATCGTTGAGCGTCTCGCCGGCCTCGTCGAGCCGGTCTGACGGCCTGCGGAGGTTCATCCGGAGCCGGGAAACGCCCTTGCTCCCCACGTGGACCATCTCCACCGTACCGTTGGGAAACACGCGCTCCACCACCGCGGTGTGCGAGAGGGGGTCGTCGAGCAGGCCGTTGCCGTTGCGGTCGTAGGTGTTGTCGAAGAACGCCACGTCCCCCGGCCGGGGCAGGCGCCGGTGGTGCAGCACCCCCAGGGACGCCGCCTCCTCGTGCAGCATCGCCGAACTCCCACTGTGGGGGACGTCGGCTTGCGCGAGCGCCGCCTCCACCAGTCCCGAGCAGTCCATTCGGAAGCGCTCACCGTCGACAACGAGGAGCCCCTCGCCCACGAACGACGAGGCCGCGCGGGCGATGGCATCGCCGGAACCTCGGGCCTGCGGTCGCGACTCGAACTGCGGCGCCTCGACCGGGTGCCCAAGCCGAGCCAGCGGCCCGGGCATCCGCAGTCCGGGGGCACAAGCGAGGAGGACAAGGAGATTCACCACACCATCATACCCGGGATTGACGCGTCAACAAGGGCGCGGCATGCGCTGCCGTTGTAGACACCCCAATCCCAGGTCGGCGCTACTCCTCTTCGACGGGCTCCTCGGCCTCTTCCTCGTCGTCTTCCACGTCGTCCTCGACTTCGACCTCTTCCTCGGACTCCTCCTCTTCGCTGAGGTCGTCCTCCGGGCGGGCGGTCTTCAGGCCGGACTTGCCTCGATACTTCGCGAGGATGGCCTCGCGCGGGTCGGGGTTGGGATCTTCACGCTGGTCGGCGCCGCACTTCGGGCACATCGGCTCGGGGCGGTTGAGGTCGTAGAACTTCGCGTTGCACTGGTAGCATGTGAAACGCTTGCCCAGGATGCTCTTGTCCTGCATGGGGTCTCTCGCGGGGGCCGCCCCCTATACCGGCCAGCCGGCCGGGCGCAAGCACGTCGAGGCAGGCGACCGCGCCGGGCCTGGGATAAGGTGCGCGGCCGCACGGGAACCGGTCATGTTGCTACTAACGACAGCTCTCCTCGCCTGCGCCCCCGGGGGCGAGAACACCGGGACCGAAGACGTCCGCGTGGACCACGCCAAGTCGACCACCGAGTCGGTGGCCCCGCGCAGTTGCGTCACCACCGACGGCACCGTCTACGTGACCTGGCACGACGCCCGCGACAAGAAAGACGCCGTATGGTTCAACAAGTCCGGCGACGCCGGCGTGACCTTCCTCTCCGGCGACGAGTTGCTCAGCCAGGGCAATGGCCACGCGCGAAACCCCGCCATCGCCTGCGACGGCGACCGGGTGTACGTGGCCTGGGAAGACACCCGCGACGGGGAGTTGGAGTACGAGAACATCTACCTCCAGTGGAGCGACGACGGCGGTCGCAGCTGGCAAAAGGACGACATCGCCCTCGACAACGACCCCGACGGCAGTGCCATGAGCAAGGGCCCGGCGATCGCCGCCGCCGGCGACAACGTCTGGGTGACGTGGTTCGACCAGGTCAACGGCGCCTACGACATCCTGGTCCAACGCTCGAAGAACGGCGGCGAAGACTGGCTGGACCAGCCCGTCCGGGTCGACACCGACACCGCCGGGGCCGCGTACTCCGCGTGGCCGCAGATCGTCGGCGACAAGGACGACCACGTGGTGGTCGCCTGGGAAGATCGGCGCGACGGCAACTCCGACATCTACGTCAACTACTCCAGCGACAACGGCGAGAACTTCTCGGGCGAGGACCGCCGCCTCGACGTCGGCGACGACGCCGGTTCCGCCAACAGCTTCGAGCCGCGACTGGCCATGTCGGGGGAGAACGTCTACGTCGCCTGGCACGACGAGCGCTACGGCGACCACGCCGACATCCTGCTCAACCTCAGCCGTAGCTACGGCGAGGGCTGGCGCGACGAGACCGCGCGCATGGAAACCGACGCGGAGGGCATAGCCGACTCCCGGAACCCCGACGTGGTGGCCGTGGGCGACGAGGTCTGGGTGGCGTTCCAGGACAACCGCGCCACCGGCTACGACATCTACCTGCAGTACTCCTCCGACGCCGGCCGGGCCTGGCTCGAGACCGAGGTGCGGATGGACACCGACGGCAACGGGCAGGCACAGTCCACCGACCCGAAGGTGTCGATCTCGGGCGACGTGTGGCTGGTGGCCTGGGCCGACTACCGCAACGACAGCGGCGAGGTGGGCTTCAACGACCTGTTCTACAACTACTCGCCCGACGGCGGCGGCACCTGGCAGCCCGGGGATCTCCGCATCAACAGCACGTCGCCGGGGTCGGCGTACGCGGTGGACCACCAGGTGGCGGTGTTCGACGACCGGGTGATCACGACCTGGGCCGACGGGCGCTCCGGGTCGAGCGACATCTACGCCGCCAGCCGACCCCTCGGCATCAACAGTATCTACGTCGAACCCGAGGAATAGCCCGTGTGGACGTGGCTCGTAGCCCTGGGCGGTTGCGAGCCCCAGCGGCCCGACCCACGACCGGCCCTGCGGGCGGCGATCCCCGACGGGCGCCCGGTGACGATCGACGCCGATCGCGCCCTGAGGGGATCGGATCTCTTCGTGGCCTGCGCGGCGGTGAAGCAGCGCCTGAAACGCGACAACCGCGACGACGACTGGGCGAACTGGCTACTCGTCGGCGCCCGCGACCCGAACTGTCTCGACGCCGACACGGGCAACGCGCTCGCAGCCTGGGGACGCGGCCAGCCCGGTTGGACCGATGCCGTGGGGGAGTGGGACGCCGGTCACGGGCTGTACGTCGACGTCGCGACGCTGTCGCCCTCGTCGCGGCTCCGCGTGGCGCTCACGGGCACCGACGCCGGCGCCGTGCTCGCGGCGGCCCACGTGGCGCTGGGAGGGGACCCGAACGACACCTTCGCCCGGGCCGTGCTCGCCCGGGAACAACTCCGGCTGGGGGAGTTGACCGAGGCCATCGCCACCGCCACCCCGCCCGACACGCCGGAACTCGCCCGGCTGCGCGCCACCGCGCTGGACGACGCCGGTTTCTTCGAAGAGGCCGTCGCGGCCTATGCCGACGCGGGCCTGGGGCTGCACGCGGCGGCCATCCTCTACCAGTCGCTGGGGCGCCAAGCCGAGGCCGAGGGCTACCTCGACGAGCCCGTGCCCCCGGTCGCCATCCACCGCGGCTGGATGGCCCTGCTCGCGGGCCTGCCCCTCCAGGCTGCGGGCCTCGACCAGGGCCCCGAGTCGCTCCTCTTGAGGGGGATCGCGGGGGAACGCGTAGACCTCGCCGCGGTCCCGGGGCCCGAGGCCGCCGCCGCGCTCGCCCTGTCCACCGGCACGACCAGCGCGCTGTGGCCGCACGTCGCCCGGCACCCCCATGCCGAGGTGCTGCGGCGGGCGGAGATCCTGGCCCTGGCCCGACACGGCCTCGACAGCGGCGCGGCGCGGGCAGAGTGGGCCGCGCTGGACCCCTCAACCGTCCTCCTGGCCGGGAACCCGGCGCGCCGGGAGGCACCCTGGGCCGCCGTCGTCCCGGGCGACTGGAGCAGCCTCCCCGCTGTGCCGCCACCGTCGGGCGCCGACGAGATCGGCGACGCGTGGCGCGCGGCGCTCGCCGAGCCCACGGCCGAGGCCCGCGACCGGGCCCTCGCCCACCTCCAGGCCGATCACCCCGAACTTCGTGGACTGGCCCGAGTCCGCGCACAAGTTGCCGCCGGTTTTCTCGACACGGAGCAGCTTCTCGCGCTAGACGCCGGTGCGCGGCAGGGCCGCCCGGGGATGCCCTACGCGGTCCCCGGCGCCCGGTCCGCGGCGGCTCCTCCTTGACGCGCGGCCCGGTTGTCGATAATCGCCGCCGGCTTTGGGGGGCCCCCCTCCCGACTGGATATCCCATGCACGACCACCACACCTGGATCACCCACTCCACCTCGCCGCAGGAGGCCACCCACGACTGGTTCGTGGTTGATGCCGCCGGGCTCACGCTGGGGCGCTTGGCCACGCGCATCTCCACGGTGCTCCAGGGCAAGCACAAGCCCTCCTACACGCCGCACACCGACTGCGGCGACTTCGTCGTGGTCGTCAACGCCGAGAAAGTGGCGCTCAGCGGCAAGAAGCTGGACCAGAAGAAGTACCACCACTACTCCGGCCACCCGGGCGGCCTCACGTCGGTGACCGCGCGCACGCAGCTGGCGAATCACCCCGAGCGGGTGATCAGCGCTGCGGTCCAGGGCATGGTCCCACGCAACCGCCTTGGCCGCCAGATGCTCACCAAGCTCAAGGTGTACGCCGGCGCGGAACACCCCCACGCCGCCCAGCAGCCC
>CAYHRZ010000036.1:0-19557 GCA_964359125.1 uncultured Klebsiella sp.
GCGGAAGATCCAGCAGATCCAGCACCTCAACATCAGCCCCGATCTCCTGGGCTCCTCGTTCCAGCAACTGCTTCGCGACAACGCGGGCAAGTAGGTGATCAAGAAGGGGGTGTCGCTGCCCCGGCTGGTGGTGGTCACCCGGCCGTCGCCCATCGAGGAGCTGCGCGCCCGGCACGGCACGAAGTCGCAGGCCAAGTTCTACCTGTCGTCGCGCAAGCAGAAGATCGAGGCCTTCGAGGACCAGACCACGAGGATCGAGGCGGGCATCGCCGCGGTCTTGGCGGCCCTGCCGGCGGACCGCCGCCGGGCGCGTGTCAGTCGCGACGAGCTGGATCGTTTCGTGTTCGAACCGGACGACATCGTCTTCGCCGTGGGCCAGGACGGCCTGGTCGCCAACGTGGCGAAGTACCTCGACGCCCAGCCGATCGTGGGCATCAACGCCAACCCGGCGCAGTTCGACGGCGTGCTCTGCCGCCTCCGCCCGGAGCACACCGCCCGCGCGCTCGCGCACGCCGAGGGCCGCGGCGGCGGCCTCTGCACGGAGTTCCGCACGCTGGCCATCGCCGAGCGGGAGGACGGCCAGAAGCTACGTGCCTTGAACGAGATCTTCATCGGTCACCGCACCCACCAGTCGGCGCGGTACAGCCTCACCCACCGGGGGTGTAGCGCCCGGCACAGTAGCTCCGGCGTGATCGTGACCACCGGCACCGGCGCCACCGGGTGGGCGAGGTCGATCGCGACCCAACGGGGCATCGTCGAGAGTTTGCCCTCGGCCCTCGACAAGCGCTTGCTCTACCTGGTGCGCGAGCCCTTCCCTTCGGTGGTGACCGTCACCGCGATGGACACGGGCGTCCTTGAACCGGGCGAGTCGCTGGTGCTCACCTCCGAGATGGGCGAGGGGGGCGTGATCTTCGCCGACGGCATCGAGAGTGACGCGCTGGAGTTCGTCACCGGCCAGCGGGTGACGATCCGCGCCGACGCGGCGCAGGCCCGCCTGGTGATGCCCATCGACTAGCCACCGAGGCTACTTCTCGCCCGCCCGGGAGGCCAGCGCCACGTCGGGGAAGCCGGCGGCCTGGGCGGCCCGGATCACCTGCCACACCAGCTTGTACTGGGCTTCCTGGTCCCCGCGGACGACCACGCGGGTGCCCGCCGCACCCCGCTCCACCGTCTTGAGCCGCTCGGCCAGCGCCGCGATCGGGAACGTCTCGCCTTCGAGGTAGATGGTCCCGTCGGGGGTGACGGAAATCACGATGTCCTTCGGGATCAGCGGGCTGTCGCCCGTGCCCTCGGGGGTCATCACCGAGAGCGCCCGCTCCGACACCAGGTTCTTCGCCTGTGCCGCCTGTTTCTCCGCCTCCACCATGCTGCTCGACACCACCATGAAGATGATCAACAGCACCAGGAACACGTCGGTGAGCGGCGTGATGTTGATCTCGCTGAAGAGGCCTTCCTCCTCGGGATCGTCCACCGGCGACGCTGGGCCCGTCTGCACGCTTTATTCCGCCGCTTTCGTTTGACGCGGCAGGCGCAACAACTCCGCCATCTCGTCGACGAGGAGGTTCAGGTCCCGCGCCACGCCCCCCGCCATCTGGCCGAGGATGTTGAAGAAAATCACCGCCTCGATCGCTACGAAGAGGCCCGCTGCGGTGGCGATCAGCGCCTCGGAGATGCCCGCGCTCACCACCGCGAAGCCGCCGGTGCCGCTCTCGCCGATGGCTTGGAAGCTGCCCATGACGCCCACCACCGTGCCGAGCAGGCCGGCGAAGGGCATCAGCGCGCCCACGCTGCCCAGCATCCACAACCCCGCGCGCAGGCGCCCCGCCGCGCGTTTGGACTCCCGCACCATCGCCGTCTGTGGCTCCCCTCGCACCCGGCCGAGGGCCCGATCCAGTCCGGCGGCGAACACCTCGCGGAAGGGCGAGGGCAAGTTCTCCGCGAGTCGCCGCGCTTCTTCGGGATCCCCCCTTCGCGCCGCTTCCAGCACCCGGCTGTCGGCGCGTGACACCGCCACGCGGCCCCGCAGCAAGGCGATCCACCGTTCGATGGCGAGCGCCACCGTGAACAGGCTCACGACGAACATGAACAAGAGCGTGGGGCCTGCGACCTCCCAGTACTCGCGCAGCGTTTCCATGCCTTGCATCCCGGCCCCGTTAGCTCACCGGCGCTGCCGCCGCGATGTCCCCAACCCCGCTGCCCGTCGATGCCGTCCTGCCCGAGGTGCTGGAACACCTGCGGGCGCGGGGCGCCGTGGTCTTGGAATCGCCGCCGGGATCGGGCAAGACCACGCGCGTGCCGGTGGCGGTCGCCGGGATCGTCCCCGGGCAGGTGTGGGTGCTGGAACCTCGGCGGATCGCGGCCCGGGCGGCGGCCCAGCGGGTGGCCTCGGAGCTAGGCGAGGCGGTGGGCGAGACCGTCGGCTACGCGATGCGGCTGGACCGGCAGGGCGGGCCGCGCACCCGGGTGTGGTACGTCACCGAGGGCGTGTTCACCCGCCGCCTCGACGAACTACCGGGCATCGACGCGGTGATTCTCGACGAGTTCCACGAGCGTTCCATCCACACCGACCTGGCGCTGGCCTGGTGTCGGCAGCTCCGTGGGTCGCGACCGGATCTCAAGATCGTGGTGATGAGCGCCACCCTGGACGGCGAGGCGGTGGCGCGGTTCCTGGCCGCGCCGCGGGTGCGGGCCACGGGCACGATCTTCCCGGTGGAGGTGCGCCACGCGGAGCGCAAGGACGAGCGACCGCTCGAGCAGCGCGTGGTGGCGGCGGTGCGCGCGGCCGAGGGCGGGGTGCTGGCGTTCTTGCCCGGCGCCGGCGAGATCCAGCGCACGGCGGCGTTGTTGGCGGACCTCGACGTGTACCCGCTCCACGGCGAACTCGACGGCGCGGCCCAGGACGCCGCGCTTCGCGGCACGTCCCCGCGCAAGGTGGTGCTCGCCACCAACGTGGCGGAGACGAGCGTGACCGTCGAGGGCATCAGCACCGTGGTCGACTGCGGCCTCGCCCGGCAGGCGAGCTTCGACCCGTGGACAGGACTGCCGGGGTTGGACCTGGTCAACATCGCGAGGGACAGCGCGGCCCAGCGGGCCGGTCGAGCCGGTCGCCTGGGCCCGGGCACCTGCGTTCGCCTTTACAGCCGGGCCGACCACGACGCGCGCCCCGCGCACACCGTCCCCGAGGTGCGCCGGATCGACCTCGCAACCACGGTGTTGTCGCTCGGCGGTCGACCGGTGCAGTGGTTCGAGGCGCCCCCTGTCGGGGCCTGGGCCGCTGCGGAGGGCCTCTTGCGTCGTCTGGGCCTGCTCGACGACAGCGGGGTCACCGCGCTGGGACGCTCTGTGCGCGAGCTACCCCTGTCGCCACGCCTCGGTCGCCTGCTGCGCGAGGCCGAGGCCCTTGGGGCAGGGCGGGAGGGCGCGCTGCTCGTGACGCTGTTCGGGCGACGCCTGGAGGGGGACCTCGTCGGCCGGGCGCTCGACGGCGAGGGTGACCAGCGGGAGGCTAGAATACTATCGCGACACATGATGAACAGACCGGTACATCACGATGGGTTGGCGCGGGCGTTGTTCACGGCCTTTCCGGACCGGGTGGGACAGCGGCTAGGCGCCCGGGTGAAGCTGGCCGACGGCGGCGCGGCCGAGTGCCCGCCGGGCCGAGACGGCTACGTCGTCGTCACGGAGGTGGACCGCGTTCACCATCGGGTCCGGGCGCGCAACCTCACGCCCGTCCCCGGTGGTTGGTTGCTCGACGCGGCCACCGTCCGGGACACGATGCGGTGGGTTGGCGAGCGGGTAGAGGTGCGCGAGGAACTGGTGTACGGGGACCTCGTGCTCGACGCGGCGGTGGGCGACGGCGAACCCGGGGCGGTGGCCCAGTTGCTGTACGACAACGTGGCCGAGCGCATCCACAATCTCGTCGCGGACTGGGAACGCGGCCTTGCCCTCGTACAACGCGTGCAGTTCCTCGTGCGGCAGGGCGCAATCCCGGCGGGCGTGCTGCCGGACCTTCCCACCCTGGGGCTCCAGGCCTGCGCCGGTTGTCGGAGCAGTCGCGACCTCGCGACCGCGTCGCTGGTCGCAGTGGTCCGGGCCCGCTTGGCGGACCCGGCGCTCGTGGATCGCCTCGCGCCGGAGGCCATCCGCCTGCCCGGGCGCGCTCGGGTGCCGGTGGTTTACGAGGGCGACGAGCCCCACGTGGCCAGCCGCCTGCAGGACTTCTTCGGCCTCGCCGAGGGCCCGCGCATCCTCGACGGCGCCTACCCACTGGTGGTGCATCTCAACGCTCCGAGCGGCCGCCCGGTACAGGTGACGCGCGACCTGCCGGGATTCTGGGTGAAACACTACCCGGCGATTCGCCGGGAGCTGATGCGACGGCACCCCCGTCACCGCTGGCCGGTGGACCCCGCGGCGCTTTACCGGGAAGGCGACGGCTAGGCCGGGGTTAGGGCCCGGCACCATGGACGCCGCTCCGGAGATTCCCGAGGTCACCGTGGAACTCGCCGAGGTGTACCCGCTGAGTTCCAAGGTCGTCGCCCTCGGCCTGCGCCTCTGCGCGCCGGAGGGCTGGCACCTGTACTGGGGGGAGAACCCGGGCGACACCGGTCGTGCCACTCGGGCGACCCTCTCGCTTTCGGGCCAGGACGCGGGCGCGCCCCGGTGGACGGCGCCCTCGTTGCACGTGGACCCGGGCAACATCCGGAGTTTCATTTACGAGCCGGAGGGGTGGGCAGTGTGGGAGGTGGCGGCGGGACCGGGGGCCGCCCTGGAGTTCCGGGCCGACTGGTTGGTGTGTCGCGACCAGTGCGTGCAGGGCGCGGCGATCCTCGCCACCTCACTGCCGGTGATGCCGACCAGCCCGGACCCGCGCTCGCGCTTGCCGGTGCGGCTGGAACCGACGCTCCTGGCGGGCGGCGCGCGGGTGGTGTGCCTGCCGAGCGGCGTGAGCGCGTTTCACAACGAGGCAATGGAGCCTTCCGCAGCCGCGTTCTCCCGCTCGGAGCGCGGCACGGTGAGTCGCGTCGAGTTGACGCCGGCGACCACGGTCGATCCCGCCGCCGCGACGGTTTTCGCCGGGCCGGGCACGCCGGGCTGGCGGGTGGCCTGGGGGAGCGCGAAGCCCGGCGGTGACTGCGTTACCGTCCCCTGAGCCCTTCCCGGAGCGTCCGATGTCCCTCGTTACCCTGACCCTCTCGTCCGCCCTGGCGGTCACGCCCGTCGAAGTGGCCGCCGTCGGCAAGCCCGCCCCCGCGTTCACGCTGGCCGATACCACCGGCCAGTCGGTGTCGCTCTCGCAGTTCGGCGGCAAGACCGTGGTGATCGAGTGGTTCAACCCCGACTGTCCCTACGTGAAGTACGCGCACGGCACGGGGCCTCTGCGCACGCAGCCGGCCCGGGTCACGGCCAGCGGCGTGGCCTGGGTGGCCATCAACTCGGGCGCCGCGGGCAAGCAGGGCGCCGGCCTGGAGCGCAACGTGGCCGCGCGCACCGAGTACGCGATGGCCTACCCGGTGCTGCTCGACGGCGACGGCGTCGTGGGGCGCACCTACGCAGCCAAGACCACGCCGCACGTGTACGTGGTGGACCCGGCCGGGAAACTCGCCTACGCTGGCGCGCTCGACAACGCCCCGCTCGGCGAGGCGCCCGCCGGCGGCGTGGTCAACTACGTCGACGCGGCCTTGGCGGACCTCGCGGCGGGCCGACCAGTGGCCACGCCCTCCACGAAGTCCTACGGCTGCTCGGTGAAGTACGCGAACTGATCGCGACGGGGTCGCGTAAGCGGTTGGTCAACGGCTACCGTGCGCGGAACCGCCGGCCACCGGAGTTGTCAACCCGCCCGTGACCCCAGAAGCCCGCAAGGTCGAAGTCCTGCTCCGGATGGGGCGCGCCGAGGAGGCAGCGGCCCTTGCCGAGCAACTGCCCGCCCGAGACGCCCTGGATCCCGCCTTCCTCCGGTTGAGGGGACGGGCCCAGCGGTCGGCCGGGCGTCACTTCGACGCCGAGGGTTCCTTCCGGGAAGCCCTCTCGTTCTCGCCGGGTGACGGCGGACTGCTCGCGGATCTCGGCACGGCGCTGGTGGGGCAGCGCCGTTTCCGGGAGGCGCTGCACTTCGCCCGGGAGGCGGTAGCCGCGAGCCCTGGCGTCGCGGCCTACCACGCGCTCCTGGGGATCACCGCCGAGGCGCTGTTGCTCGACGAGGAGGCCGAGCGCGCGCTGGCCGCGGCGCGGGCGCTGTCGCCCGGCGACCCCGGGGCCCACGTGGTCTACGGGTATTCTGCCGTTCGACTGGGGAAGTTTTCCGAGGCCACGGCGGCCTTCCTCGACGCGCTCCGGCTCGACCCCAGCCGCGCCGAGGCCCACCGGGGCCTGGCGCGTTGCCTCGCCGAGACCGGCGCGCTCCCCGCGGCCCGGGCCGCCTGGCGTGAGGCACTGGCGCTCGACCCAGCCATCGACGACCCGCGGCTACTGCGGCTACTGGACCCGCCCCGGGAGTTGCCCCGGGTGGTGGCGATGGTGATGGCCATCCCGCCCTGGATGGGGATGGTGCTGGTAGGCCTTGGCTTCGTGCTCGCGCTCACCGACCCCTGGGCGGGCGTGCCGCTGTTCGTGATGGCCGCGCTAGGCCCGGTGATCCGCATCGGGTGGGAGGAATCATGAGCCTCGTGTCGTTGCCGCCGCCGCGCCCGCCGGAGCGCGGCGAGCCGGGCATTTGTTTCGCCGACATCGGCGGCCTCGAGGCGTTGAAGGAGCGCCTCCGGATGGACATCGTCTACCCCTTGCAGCGGCCGGACCTGTTCCGGGCCTACGGCAAGAAGCTGGGCGGCGGCGTGCTGCTCTACGGCCCCCCCGGTTGCGGCAAGACCCACCTCGCGCGGGCGGCAGCGGGGGAGAGCGGCGCACGTTTCTTCGTGGTGGAGATCCAGCAGGTGCTGGAAATGTGGCTCGGGGAGTCGGAAAAGCGCCTGCACGAGGTGTTCGAGAAGGCGCGGGACTGTGCGCCCAGCATCCTCTTCTTCGACGAGGTCGAGGCCATCGGCGCGGCGCGGCACCAGGTCCGCCACGGCGCCGGTCGGCGACTGGTGAACCAGATGCTCGCCGAGATGGACGGCGCGGGCGCCGGCAACGCCTCGGTGCTGGTGATCGGCGCCACCAATGCCCCTTGGGACGTCGACCCCGCTTTGCGTCGTCCCGGGCGCTTCGACCGCGTGATCTTCGTGCCCCCGCCGGACATCGAGGCGCGAGTCTCGATCCTGGAACTCGCACTGCGGGAGCGGCCGGTCGACAAGCTCGACCTGCGATCGCTGGCCGCCCGCACGGCCCGCTGGTCCGGCGCGGACCTTCACCACCTCGTCGACGCGGCGAGTGAGCGGGCCCTCGGCGACGCCCTGCGCACCGGGAACATCCGGCCGATCACCCAGAGCGACATCTTCGCCACGCTGGAGCGGCTCCGTCCCACGACCGGCGAGTGGATGGCGGCGGCCAAGCGCTACGTGGCCTACGCCAACCAGGCCGGGTTGTACGACGAGGTGGCGCGGTACCTGGAGCAGCAGGGCTAGGCGCGCGGCGCGGGATACCCGGCGACGATGTTGCTGCTCCTCCTCGCCTGCACGCCCGGCACCGACCCGAAAGACTCGGGGAACTCCGACTCGGCCGCGGACACTGGCGACTCGGCCGAAGCCTCGAACTTTGACACCGCCTGCTTTGCCCAGGTGATGCAGACCCAGGAGGTGTGCGAGTGCAGCACAGTGGTGGTCGACTGGTCCGGCCTCACCCACGACAGCGAGGGCGCCCCGTTCACCCCGGCCGACGTGGAACTCGTCCACTGGTACGTGTTCGACATGCCGGTGAGCACGCTGAACACCGCGCTGTGCAGCGGCGGGGACCTGGGCATGAACACCTTCGCCACCGGCGCCCTGGAGGCAGGGACGATCAGCACCAGCCCGACAACGGCCAGCGTTGAAATCGGGGTGTTCACCCAGCAAACCGGTGTCATCGCCTTCTACGACACCGCCGCCTCCGACGGCGCGGAGCTCTGGCCGCGCGCCGGGGCGGTTTTCACCTTCAACGACGAGGTGACCAGCAACGAGATCGTCGTCACGGGCCGCGGCGACGTGTACACGGCGCCGTAGCGGTCGGCGGTCGGCGGTCGGCGGTCGGCGGTCGGCGGGCCCCTGGGAGGTGAGAGCTGAGAGCTGAGAGCTGATTTGTCCCGGCCGGAATCTCCACGCGCGGGTCGGGTGGCCGTGGCGAGTGGCTACCCCCACACCGCCAGCCTCTCGCCCACCACCACCCCGCGCACGTTCCGCACCAGCGACCAGGGCCAGTCGCCGCTCAGCCCCACGCCCAACTCGCGCAGGACCGCCCTCACCGCGACGGCGAGCGCGTCGTTGCTGCCGGTGTGGACTTTGACCGCGATGCCTTGGCGCGACTGCGGGCGCGCAATGCAGAACAGCCCCTCGGCACCGACCTTCACCGCGAGTGGCTCCTCCGCCCCGCTGACCACCGCGAGATCCAGGCGGCCGGTGCCCGAGGTGTAAAATGGCTGCCGAGCCATGGCCCAGCCCACCGCGCCGGCGGGCGTGGCGTCGGCCATCTCCGCGGCCAGCCGCGCCCAGGCCCGGGCTTGCGCGGACAAGGGGGCGTGGAAGGTGGGAACGGAGCAGCCGTCGATGGCGACGCCGTGGCGCACGCCGCCCCAGTCTTCGAGCCGGGCCCGGTTGCGGAGTTGCAACGGGTGCTCGGGGCTACGGTAGTCCGGATCGGCGCCCATCGCCCGTGACGCCGCCAGCATGAAGGTGTGCTTGCCCGAGCAGTTGTTGTGCAGGTTGGTGGGGGTGGCGAGCGCGCGGGCGCTGGGCTCGTGCATCGGCGCGTGGGGGCCGCACTGCAGGGCCGCGGCCTGGAGGCCAAAGCGCTCCAGCAGCCGCGACACCACCGCGAGGTGCTCGGGCTGTCCCGAGTGAGAGGCGGCACCCACCGCGAGTTCCCGCTCGTCGAACTCCCCGTCACCGATCGCCTCCAGCGCGGTCAACAGCTGCATCGGCTTGCAGGCCGAACGCCAGAACGATGCGATGTCGTCGCCGGTGGACCACCGCACGCGTTCCCCCTCCACCGCCACCGCGCTCACCGCGTGCGTCGTCTCCAACAGCCCGCCCCGCAGGCCTTGTACCCAGAGCGCCATGCGCCAACGTAGCCCGCCACCGGATAGCACCGGGCCGTGTCGTACGAGCGCCCCGTCGAGTCGCGGTACATCGACCCGGTCGAACTGGTGTGGTTCGCCACGGGGCGGAGGCTGGGCCTGCGCATTCGCCGTAACCCGACCATCTTCTCGGCTACCGACGGCACGGGACTGCTCGAGTTCGGACCGCGCGACACGCTGGACCCCGACGACACGCTCGCGCAGATGCTCTTCCACGAGATCTGCCACTGGATCACCAACGGCGAGCGCACCTTCACGGAGCGCGACTGGGGCTTCGACCTCGACGCGGACCTGGACTGGCGGGAGCACGCCTGCCTCCGCCTGCAGGCCGCGCTGGCCGACGAGCACGGGCTCCGCGCCGTCCTGGCGCCGACGAGCCAGTTTCGAGCGTACTACGACCAGGTCCCGGTCGACCCCTTCGGCCCGGTCGACGGTTGGCCCCACGAGGAGCGGGTCGTCCCGCTCGCACGCGAGGCCTTCGCGCGTGCGCACGGCGAACCCTGGGGCCGCACCCTGCACGACGCCCTGTCGGCCACCGCGAGGATCCGCGCGGTGGTGGCGCCGTTTCTGCCCGACTACGCCACCGATATCGAGGGCGACTCGCTGCCGTCATTGTGGGGACGACGCGCGCCCGCGTGACTAGGCTTGCGGGCGCATGCCCGTGTACCGGCTCATCGACGAGATCGTCTTCCCGCCCCCCGAACACGCGGAGCACGGTTTGCTCGCGGTGGGGGGCGACCTGCGCCCCGAGCGACTCGTCGCCGCCTACCAGCAGGGCATCTTTCCCTGGTACAGCGAGGGGGAGCCGATCTGGTGGCACTCGCCGGACCCGCGGTTCGTGCTCTGGCCGGAGCGCCTCGACGTGCCGCGCAGCCTGCGCAAGGTGATCAAGAAGGCGACGTTCGAGATCCGCTTCGACACGGCCTTTGCCGAGGTGATCCAGCGCTGCGGCAAGAAGAAGCGCCCGGGCCAACGAGGTACCTGGATCACGCGCGAGATGTTGGCGGCCTACGAGCGCCTCCACGCGCTCGGACTGGCCCACTCAGCCGAGGCCTGGCAGGAGGGGAAGCTAGTGGGCGGCCTCTACGGGGTTTCTCTCGGCGACGTGTACTTCGGCGAGAGCATGTTTGCGGACGTCGACGACGCGAGCAAGGTGGCGTTCGTCACCCTGGTGGGGTGGCTCCGCGACCAAGGCATCAAGCTGATCGACAGTCAGGTCCACACCGAGCACCTGGCGAGGTTCGGCGCCGAGGAGATCCCCCGGTCGGAGTACCTCGGCCACCTCAGGACGTTGGTGACCGCGGCCACCCGCCGCGGGCCGTGGGTCTGCCCGCCGGGGCCCCCGTTGCAGGCGGGATAAGCGCGGTGCCCATGCATCCCGCCATCGAAGCGCGTGCCACCGGCATGCTACCCGTCTCCGATCTCCACACGATGTACTGGGAGGAATCGGGTAACCCCGAGGGGGTGCCGGCGGTGTTCGTCCACGGCGGCCCCGGCGGCGGCACCGAGCCCGCGCACCGGCGGTTTTTCGACCCGCAGGCTTTCCGGATTGTCCTCTTCGACCAGCGCGGCTGCGGCCACTCCACGCCCCACGCCGAGTTGCGCGACAATACGACCTGGGACCTCGTGGCCGACATGGAGCGGCTCCGCGCGCACCTCGGCATCGAGAAGTGGCTGGTTTTCGGCGGCTCCTGGGGTAGCACGCTGGCGCTGGCCTACGCCCAGGCCCACCCGGACCGGGTCCACGCGTTGGTGCTGCGGGGTGTGTTCTTGTGCCGACGCGCGGAACTGGAGTGGTTCTACCAGGGAGGTTGCGACTGGCTGTTCCCCGACGCCTGGGAAGACTACGTCGCGATGATCCCCGAGGCGGAGCGGGGCGATCTCATCGCGGCCTACTACCGGCGCCTCACCAGCGACGACCCGGAGCTTCGCTCGGCGGCGGCGCACGCCTGGAGCGTGTGGGAGGCACGCACGTCGAAGCTGATCCCGTCGAGCGCACTGGTGGACCGCTACGCGGATGGCCCCTTCGCCGACGCCTTCGCGCGGATCGAGTGCCACTACTTCCAGAACCGCTGCTGGTGGCGGCAAGACGACCAGCTCCTCGCCGACGCGCACCTCATCCGCCACATCCCCGGCGCCATCGTGCAGGGCCGCTACGACGTGGTGTGCCCCATGCGATCGGCGTGGGAACTGCACCGCGCGTGGCCCGAGGCGGAGTTGCACGTGATCCCCGACGCCGGGCACAGCGCCTTCGAAGACGGCATCTGCGACCGCCTGGTCGAGGTGACGGACCGCTTCGGCGAGATGTTGTCGCGGCTGTAGCAGGCCGGGCTGCCCCTCAGCCGCCAGGGGTGTACTCGCCGTCGCGGTCTACGTCCAGACGCACCGGGTTGGTGAACGCCAGGGGCTCGTACTCCGGCAGCACCCATCGCCACGGGGCCGGTAGCTCCACGGCCTCGTCGCCCAGGAGGTCCGCCTCGGCGAGCCCTGCCTCGGCGAGCACCCAGGCGTCGGCGGCCGGGGACAGCGGCCAGGAGGCGGTGTAGTCCAGCGCCTCGCCGGCGGCGCGATCCGGGAGCAAGACCTCGGCGACCACCACGCCGTTGACCACCAGGCGGACGGCCCGGCAGGGGACCCACGCGGCGGCGCGCAACCGCACGTGTGCGGTCAAGCCGGAGCCACTCACCAGGTCGCCGGGCGAGCCCTGGTCGCCGTCGTCGGTCTCGACCAGCAGGTCCACCACGGGGCCGTTGCTGACCGTGACGCGACCCCCGCGGAGCGCGCTGACGAAGGCGGCCGTGTCGAGGGACTCCCCCGCGGCGGGGGCGGGCACCGCCACGAGGTTGGCGGGGAAGCCGGCGCGCTCCACTTCCAGGGCGTGACTGTCGCTGTTGCCGGTGCCGGTGAGCCACCAGCCCTGGTTCATCAGCGCGAACCAGTCGTTTCGCGTCGCCCGGTAGCCCGCCCGCGAGAAGCGGTTGGCCACCTCCAGGGCGTCGAAGTCGAGCGCGCGGGTGCCGCTCGCGGGGGACGCCGTGACCAGCCAGACGTTCGCGGGGTCGTCGAGGGGCAGGCCGGGGTCGAAGCCGAGCCGGGTGAACAGCGCGTGGGCGTCGGCATCGAGCGCCTCGTCGGGCGCGAACTGGATGCCGCGGGGGTGGTTCAGTTGCAAGAGCGGCGAGCCGGACAGGAGCGCGTAGGCGTCGATGTAGGCTGGCACGGAGGGGGACGAGGGGTCCGGGGGCAGGTCACTCGTCGCGAGTGGGAACGCATTGAAGTGTCCGAGCGACACGTCACCATCGTGGATGTTCGCCTCCACGCCGGCCACCAGGCGCAGGTCGGTGCCGTCGGCCACCAGCGCTTCGAGCCGGTCCGCCACGTCGGTCACGGCGTTGTGATCCGTCGTCACCGCCACGTCGATCCCCGCGGCCAGCAGCGAGCGGAACCGCGGGTCGTCGGGGAGGTAACTGTCGCCACTGCGCCCGGTGTGGACGTGCAGGTCGGCGAGGAGCTGGCCCGGGGTGTCGACGACGCGGGGCACCACCATCGACACGGTGCGGTCGCCGTCGATCTTGACGGTTTGCTGGTCGATCTCCTCGCGCGGCCCGCGGACGGCGACGAAGGTGTAGGTCCCCGGGTCGAGGTCCACCACCCCCCGTCCACCGGTGACGAACACGGACGAGAAGCCGGTGAACCGCCCGCTCGGGTCGGCGGCCGCGGGTTCCGGCCCGGCGAGCGACACCGGGCCGTGGCGGTCGCGCACGAGCACCCGGGCCGAGGTGGGCTGTCCCGCGCCGTCGACGACCTCGAAAATCACGCGGGCGGGCGCCCTGGTCACGGTGAACGTGCTGCTCGCCGTGGCCACTTCGCCGTCGAGTGCCCTCCACCGGGCTTCGAGTCGGTGCGGGCCCTCCTCGAGATCTCCGAGGTGCAGCGTGGCGAGCAGGTCCACGCCTGGCCCGGCCGCGGCCCGGACCAGCGCCAGCGGGTCGCCGAGCGGCGTGCCATCGACGGAGACGCTGACCTCCCCGCCCTCGAAGCGCGCGGGCGCGTGTACGACCACCGGCGTCCAGGGGGCCCCGAGTGTGACGCCGTCGGCGGGACTGCGCACCTCGACCGGGGAGCAGCCCGGCAACACCGCCAAGGCGAGCAGGCCAACGCCCGAACGACAGCCTTCGCGACGCCCCGGCACGCCTACCCCTATCGCGGGACGGCGGGGCATCCGAACGCCGGGCTCAAGGCCGCCGCGCCGTGGCCGAAGAGCGGCGGGAACCGGGACGGAGACAGGCCATGAGACTCTTCTGGGACGAACGAGGTACCACCGCCATCGAGTACGCGATGATCGCCTCGATGTTCACGATGATGGCCGCAGGTGCCCTCGGGCCGATGCGCGAGGGACTGGGCCAGTTGTGGGGCTTCGCGGAGGAGGTCGAGGAGGCGGTGGGGGACTAACGATAGACCTCCACCGTGTAGCTCCGCTGCACCGGTCCGCTGATCGACAGGGTGAGCCCCCCGGCGGACACCGTGCCGCTGGACAGGGTGCTCGTCGCCGTTCCGCTGCCCGTCGCGTCGCCGTCGGTCGAGTAGGTGGTGCCGTCGGCCTCGACGAAGCTGCCCTTCGCGCCGGCGAACACCCGCACGAGGCGCGCGGTGTCGGCCTCCGCGAGGGTCACGAGGCCGTCGAGGGGGCCATCGACCAGGGAGTCCACGTCGCTGGCGAAGCTGGGGACGACGGCGCCCGCGGGCGCGAACACCGGGATCTCGGACCAGTCCGCGTTGAACGTCCCGCTTTGAACCTGCTCGCCGGTGAACCAGTCGTACCAGGTCGTTCCCGCGGGGAGATCCACCTGTCGCGACATCGCGCCCTCCTCGAGGACCGGTGCCACCAGGAGCGAGGGACCGAGCAGCCAGGCGTCCATCCGCCCCCAGGCCTCGTCGGGGTAGTGCAGGAACAACGGCCGCACCAGCGGCGAGCCGAGCGACGACGCCTCGGCGGCTAGGCCCCGGAGGTAGGGGAAGAGCCGGGCGTGGACCTGTCCCCAGCGGGCGAAGGCGGCCAGCGTTTCCTCGTCGCTGTCGAACTGCCAGTCCTCGTCGGAGAAAGCGCCGTGGTGGGTGCGCATTACCGGGCTGAAGGCGCCCAGCGCGCACCAGCGCATCCACAACTCCTTGGTGGAGGGGTCGTTGCCCACCGACTGGTAGCCGGCGATGTCGGAGCCGGAGAGGGGGATGCCCGCGATCGACCCGCCGAGGGTCATCGGGATGATGGTGGGGAAGCCGTCGTCGGCGTCGAAGCTGGTGCGCTGGTCGCCCGGCCAGTGGACGGGCGCCAACGTGGGCGACGATGTCCACCCGCTACGGGCGAAGAACGCCGCGTCCCGGCCGTCGAGGGCCTCGGCGGAGAGCGCTTGCCACAACAACGGGTAGGCGTTGTGATCCACCATCACGTCCATGCCGCGGGCCACACCGTCGGGGGGGATCCACTCGGCGTAGTCGGCCATCCAGCCGTCGAAACCAAGGTCGGCGGCGGCCTCGAGCTTGGCGAGGGCCCAGTCCCACCCGTCGGGGTGGGTGAGGTCCAGCGCCGCCGTGGGCTCCAGCGAGGGGCCGGTGAAGAGGTAGGGTTCGCCGTCCGACGTGGTGATCGCGTAGGCGCTGGCCTCGTCGTAGGCGCGGTGGTCGGTGACGAGGAAGGGCGCGAAGTATGCAAACCACTTGAAGCCGAGCGCCTCGAGCTCCGCGTCGATGCCAGCGGGATCTGGGTAGAGCGACTCGTCGACCTCCCACTCGGGGACGGGGTGGTAGCCGAAGGTGCCGGCCTCGCCGCCGCGCCAGTCCTCGGTCCACAACACTGACACCGGGGCCCCCGCCGCGCGCAACTCCGTCGCGACTTCCATCACCCGCTCCACCCCGCGCACCGCGTCGGCCCAGGGCGCGAACGCCCAGCCGGGCGGCATGGCCAGCGGGCCCCCCGCCAGCGCGTGGGATTGCACGAGTTCGAGGGGCGTGTTGCCGTCGAGAACGAGGAAGGCCGTGCTGCTTTCCCAGGTGTCGAGGCGCCAGCGGTCGGCGGTGCAGAGGTCCACGTCGACCCGGGCGTCGGTGAGCGCGAGGATCCCCACCGGCTCGGGTCGGATGAAGAAGGGGTCGGGGTAGCTGCTGCTGTGCCGGGTACCACGGATGAACCAGTCGTCGGGCGGGCTGTCGAGTTCGGACTTGCCGATGCCCGGCTCGCCGACCCAGAGGGAGAAGGCCTCCCCCACGTGGTCCACGTCGAACGCGTGCTCCCCGCCGCCGACGAAGTGATCGTCGCCGGTGCACGCGGCATCGAAGCGCACGCGGTTGCCGCCGGTACCCTGGACCTCGACGAGCAGCACCCGCGTGTCGATGGCCGAGAGCCGTGCGCTGGCACACACCTCGCCGCGGTCGTTGACAAGGTCGTACAGCGCAAAACCCTCGCCCTGCCGGTTCTCCGGGACGAGCGCCACGTACTCGCTCTCCCCTTCCTTCACCCGGTAGGAACCTGCCTGCATCTCCACCACCTCGTTGCCTTGTCCCACGGCGAGGCGCAGGTCGGCGACGAGCGGCTTGCCGTCGTAGCGGGTGATGTCGAGGCCGCCGGACGCGTTCTCGGTCACCACGAAGTCACCGGTGGCGAGCGGCCCCGGGCAGCCGGCGAGGAGCAGGATCATCGCCGGTCTCTATCCCGTTGGCGACTAGCTCTCGGACGGGCCGTCGTCGTCCGCGCGGGCGGGTGCGGCCGTCGGTGCGGTGACCGCGGGCCTCGGCATCTCGACGCTGCTGGGGCTGCGCGGCACGCGGGTGCGGGCGCGAGACTGCGCCTCGTCGACCAGCACGCTCGGGTTGAGCAGGCCCAGGGCCACGGCGACGACCAGGGGGGAGGCGGTGAACCGCATGCACGGAATCTACGCACCGTCGGGGTCAGGATTCAGTCGCGGTTCGTCAATCCGGCGTCACGCCTTGTCCGAGCGGGGCGGGGGGGAAGATCCAAGCCGGCGCCGTGGCCGGGGCGCCCGGCGCGATCGCCTGACCGGTCACGAGGTTCATGCCGGACTGTCCAGCTTGCAGCGGCATCGTCCCGCCAAACAACAGGATTGCGCCGCTGCGGAGGCGCGCCGCGCCCGCCCCCTCGGCCACCGCGCCCACGAGGTTGTCGTCGCGCAGGCGCGCGGAGAGACTGCGAAAGGCCTGTCCGGCCGGCTTGGGCTCGGTGTTTCCCCCGGGCAGCGAACGGAAAAGTGAGCTGTTGGGCATGCCGCCGGGGCCTTCGCGGTCCACGTTCGCGGGGGGATCCGCGAGGGTATGCCAGAAGAGCGCCTCGGCACCAGCGATCGCCGCTCGACCCACGACGGCCGCCAGCTTCCGCGCCTGCTCCGCCTCGCCCTGGAGGTCGTCGGCGTTGGTCTCGGTGACCCACAACGGCTTGCCAGGGATGGCCAACCGCGTGGCTACGATGCCGCTGGCGAGCAGCACGCCGTCGTCGGGGGCGTAGGTGTGGATGGAGACGATGTCGATCGCGTCGAGGGCGCCGGGGTGGGCGACGACGTCGCGGAGGTAGCCGCGCCCGTTGGCCGCGTGGGGACGGTAGAGCCCGAGGCCGAGCACTTTCGCGGTGGGGTCCGCCTCGCGGATGGCCGCGCTACTGGCCACGAGTACCCGCGCGTACTCCGAGGGGAGCGCGAACTGCCGCGGGTTGTACGTGCGCTCGGCCCCGCGGGCCACGTTGGTGTTCTTGAGGTCCGGCTCGTTGTCGACCTCCCAGTAGGCCACCTTTCCGACGAGGCCGGGCATGTCATCGAACCCGTCACCGTCGTACCGTTCGACGATCCCACGCACGCAGGCGCGGTAGGCGTCGAGGTCGTCGGGCAAGTAGTGATCCGTCGCGTTGCCGGTCTGGTTGCCCGGCCAGGGGCTCACCATCCCCACCAGCGCCACGCGGCCCGCGGCGGCACGCACCCACGCGTCGGCGTCGTCCATGGCGGCGGCGTTCGCCACGAGGTCGCTGCAACTGGTGGCCGGGAAGTTCCCGGTGTGGCCGCGGACCACGTCGGCACCCAGCCAACTCACCGATTCCATGTCGCGGGCGAGGGCTTGCTCGATGCGCGGCAGGTCGCCCTTGCTGCGGTGTTTGCTGGGGACCGCGAGGGCCTCGTTGATGCCGAGCAAGAAGCGGTGCTCACCCGCGGGGGGCGGGAGGGCTGCGATGGACGCGGCGCTGGGCTCGGGCACGACCGGGGTCTTGCCGCCGCAGATGGGGTGCAGGCAGCCGAGACCGGCGGCGGCCGCGAACCACACCGCCGCCCCTCGCACGGCCTACTCCTTGACCAGGCGCAGCACCGGACGGGCCGGCGTCTTCGGGGCGGGCGGCTCCGCCCTCGGGGGTTCTTCTTCCGGCAGGGTGAAGGTGACCTGGCGCAGGGCCGACCAAGGGAAGTGGCAGGTGTAGAGCGCGTCGAAGGAGAGACGAAGCACGAGCTCGTCGTCGAGGAACTGCGGCGCGTTGTGCTTGTGGAAGCGCGGCTCCAGCCGGATGGGCAAGAGTGACGCGAAACGCTTGTCGGCGAGGACTTGCCGGGGCACGCCGCTGTGCTCGATCTGCGCGCGGTCGAGGTGCACGAACATGTCGAGCCCCAGCGCGAACCCACCCTCCACGAGTTGCCGTGCCGCGTTGCCGTAGGGGTCGAGGCCGTAGGCCCGCTCGGGTTCCATCGGCGGCGGCTCGTCGACCACCGGTGGTTGCACGGACCGCAGCGTGCGCGGCACGTCGCCCTCTGCTGATGCGCGTCCCACCAGGCCCGCCATCTCGGATTGCAGGTCCATCGCCTGTGCGAGGAGCAAGAACTCGTCGACGGTGAGGTCGTCGGTACCTGACAGCTTGCGCTTCAGCGCGCCGCGCTCGATGCCGGTCTGCTCCGCGAGCACCGGCGTCGATAGCTGCCGTTTTCTCGCCGCCTCGCGGAGGATGCCGAGTAGCGGGTCGGAGGGACGGTTGGGCACCGCGGCGACCTATCCGGCCAGGGCGTGAACCGCCCGGCGGCCCCCACCGCCCCCGTCGCCGTGAGCGGGCCTCGCCCCTACTCCTCTGGCTCGCCGCGGTCGGTGAGGCCGCCCTCGCGACCCCGGTCCTCCGGACGCGCCTCCCCCGTCGCGGCGTCTTCCGCCGACGAGGGTGCCGTAGGCCTCCGAACGGAGCCGCTGCCGGTGCGGGCCTTCGCTTCCTCGCCGCCGTCGGGCGTCGAGGGACCGGACTGGGTGCGCCGCTCGTCGGCCCCGGAGCGGCCGCGCGCTGCCTCCTCGGGGCTGTCGACTTGGGGCCCGGCCGGTGCACGACCGCCACCGGCCCGGGCCTTGGCTTCTTCTTCGGGGTCGCCGAACCCGAAGCTGCCCGCGCTCATCCCTCCGCGCGCCATGTCTCTAGGATCGGCCGCCGGCGCGCCACCGCCCACGCTCGCGCTCGCCCCGCCGCGGCTGGCGTTCTCGATGTCCGCCGCCGAGACCGTGTCGCCGCTGGTGGCAGCGCCCCCGGTGGACGATGAGCGCCCGCCGCTGCCGCGCCCCGATGACGCGCCGGTGCCCGCGCCGGTCACATCGCCGGGGTCCAGCCCCGCGTCGCGACCGGGTGTGTCCCCTGGCCGGTTGCCGGTCGCGCCGCCCACCGTGGCCGTGCTGGGTCCGCCTCGGCTGGACCCTGCCGTGGCCGCCGCGCCCGCGCCGGGGCGCCCGCTGGCAGGCCCGTCACCGGGCTTGCGCTCGTCGCCGGCGAAGCTGGGGCCCTGCCCGGTAGCACCGCCGCCCGCACCGCCGCCCATGCCCTCGGCGCCGCGCTCCCGCGCCCCGGCGCTCGACGGCGCCGTCCCGGTACCGCGGCCCCCCGCGCTCGCGGTGCCGCTCGTCTCCCCCGGGCCGCCGGCGCCGCCGCCGTGGCCCATCGAGCTGGTGCGACCGCCGCCACCACCGCTGGTCCCGCCACCGGTCCCGCCGCCGCCACCACCACTGGTCCCGCCACCGACCCCGGTCCCGCCACCGACCCCGGTCCCGCCACCGACCCCGGTCCCGCCACTGCCGCCGGTCCCCCCGCCGCCGCCAGCGCCGCCGCTGCCGCCGGTCCCGCCGCTGCCCGAGGAACTGGTGGTGCCCGCGCCGGGGGCGCCGGTGCCGGTGGTGGGCCTCTCGCCGGGGTTCGAGGTGGCCCCCGGACCCGCGCTGCCCGCGCTACCCGGCCTGCCCCCCGCGCCGCTGCCGCCGCCGCTGCCGCCGCTCCCACTGCCGCCGGTGGGACGGGTGCCGGTGCTGGACCCGCCCGCGGTCGGGGCGCCCGCGCCTCCGCCCCACGTGCC